>JBKJSU010000324.1:0-5845 GCA_046594415.1 Casimicrobiaceae bacterium
ACGTTGGTGGTAGCGATTGCACCAGACAACGCGCATACCAAATGCCGACGCGGCATGCGCGTCCCAGGCGTTCGATGACTGGAATGCTATCGCCCCTGCCGGAAGCCCAAGCGTGTCAACGGCAAGTTGATAGACCTTCGGATGCGGCTTGCAGACCCCTACCTCGTCCACCGACATTACCGCATCGAATAGCCCTTCAAGCTTTGAACCCCGTACCGCGGCATCAAGCATCCTGGACGTGCCGTTCGAGAGGATGGCGGTCCGCAAGCCCGCAGCTCTCAGTTTCCGCAAGACCTCCGGCACCTCGGGAAAGGCGTCCAGGGTCAGGTAGAGCTCCATCAGCCGGTCGCGCAGACCGGGCCGCTCGATCTCCAATGTTTCGAGCGCGAAATCCAGAGCGTCACCCGTCACCTGCCAGAAGTCCGCATGTCGGCCCTGCGTTGCACGAAGCCATGTGTATTGCAATTGCTTGTCGCGCCAAAGGGCGGTCAATTTCGCGGCGCCATCCCCCAGTTCGTCATTGCAGCGTCGCGTTGCCGCCGCAAAATCGAACAAGGTTCCGTAGGCATCAAAGACGCATGCCTTGACATCGGTCAATGGAATTGCGCGCATCATCAATCCAGGTCAGGAGACAGCGCGTGCGCGAAGCCCGAGCACGTAACCGATTCCCACGATCATCGCCGCCACCCCCAGGTTCCATAGGAGCACCATCACCGTCGCGTCGAGATCGTGGAACAGGGTCAAGGCTGTTGCCGTCATGGCGGCGACGGCCAAGCCACCGGTCAGCGTCACGGCGGTGGGCCGCAGCCAAGCCGCGTGGCGGAGCATCAGGAAGAGCCCCAACGACAGCGGCAGACTGGTCAGGATCAAGGTTGCGAAGCAGCGCGCCGCTTCCCCTATGCGCATTCCGTCAGGTCCGATGTCCACCCATTGCGTCAGGCAGCCATAGCTCACCGTGGAAACCCAAACCAGCAACGCCGGCACAGGGAGCACACCCCACGCTCGGGATCGATCCGGCAAGCTGATGAAGAACGCGGCAATCGCCGCCAGGACACCGGTCACCAACGCAGCAGCAAGACCAATGGCAAAAATCGGCTGGGCAATACGCTGCGCAAAATCCTGCCGCACGCCGTGTCCCACGGCAAGCAAGGCAAAGACGAGCGCCGCCAATGACAGCCAGAATGTCGCGCGCACGAGCGGTGGACGAAGCCTCCGCACCGGCTTGGCGCTCGTCGCGAGCAAGGAAATCAATTGAGGTGTGGTGATCACGTTTCGTCCCTCGGCTTTACGAACATCTTGCGCAGATTCTTCATGCCCCGGTGGGTCGCTACTTTCAAGGCGGCGACCGACATCCCGGATGTGATGGAAGCTTCCTTGAGCGACATCTCCTGCAGTTTCAGCAGTCGGATGGCGTCCCGCTGGCCTTGCGGCAGTCGCTCGATGGCTTCCCGCAGGGCGCGGTCATTAGACGCCGCCTCCTGGTAGTTCGTTGCAGGAGCGGCAAAGGTTTCATGCTCCTCCGTCAACGGTGTTTCCCGCGCAGTGGACCGCCCTTGGCGGCGCAGGCGATCCGTGATGCGGCGATTGGCAATGGCCACCAGCCAAGGACCGAACGGACGGGTCGGATCGTAGGTATGGCGCACCGCGTGCACCGTCAACAGCACGTCCTGCACCGAGTCTTCGATGTCGCTCGAATCGCGGTGGCACTTCGCCGCCAATGAGCGCACGTACGGAGCAATTTCCTCGAGGAGGCGCCCGTAGGCGACCTGGTCCCCCGCTTGAGCGTGGGCCATGAGGATCGACCAGTCCACACCGCGCGCACGCGACTTGCCGCCGCCCTCCCCCGGTGCGTCTAAATGCCGGACCGCGGAGGTTCCCACCACCAGCGTAAATGGATGGGAAAGATTTTGGCGCCCCGAAGTCATGGCTGCTTGACGGCGGTTCCTGAGTTGATCTGCATTCGTGCGTCCGACCGATTCGATGTGTCTACTTGCTGAATTTACGATACACGCTTCGTGCACGACGGCGAAAACAATATTTTTCCGTTGACGAGTAACCTTTCGCTGGAACGCGGCGAACCTCTACCTGTCGGTCTCACAACGAGACCTTAAACCCGAGAGGTCCCATGATGAATCGCCGAATCTTCGCCGCTTCCGCCCTGTCCGCCGCGCTGGGAATCGTCCTGGCCGCGCCCGTTGTCACCGCCCAAGCCCAAGGCATGAGCAACCCGCCGCAGGCCGTCAAAGACAACATGATGCGCATGCAGGCCAACAAGCTCGAAAAGTGCTATGGCATCAATGCCTCGGCCAAGAATGATTGCGCCGAAGGTGCCCATTCCTGCGCGGGCCAGGCCACGCAGCCGCGCGACCCCAAGTCCTTCGTCATGCTCCCGGCCGGCGACTGCGCCAAGATTCAAGGCGGAAAGACCACGGCGGGCTGATCGTGCCGGGCTCTCCCCCGACCGATTCTGCGTTGTTGCAGATCCAACGCGGCTCGATTCCCGCTGCTGCGGGGATCGGGCTGCGCTTTCCGCACCATCGGGTGGTCACCGAGACCCGACCTGAGGCGGCGTGGTTCGAAGTCCATACCGAAAACTACATGGGCGGCGGCAAGCCCGCTGCTTGTCTCGACGCCATTTGTCGCGACTATCCCGTTTCCCTGCATGGTGTCGGGCTTTCACTTGGCAGTGCCGACGGATTGGACGACGCCCATCTGGAACGTATCCGGCTCGCCGTCCAGCGCTTCGAGCCAGGGCTCGTGTCGGAACACCTGGCGTGGAACGTCGTCGACGGTACTTATCTTGCGGACCTGTTGCCGCTGCCGATGACCGAGGAAGCTCTCGATGTCGTGTGCCGGAACGTGGACAGGACCCAAGCGTATCTGCAGCGAAAGATACTGGTCGAGAACCCGTCGTCTTATCTGCGCTTCCTTCACTCGTCGATTCCGGAGTGGGAGTTCCTGGCCGCCGTTGCCGCGCGCACCGGGTGCGGCATCCTGTGCGATGTCAACAACATCTACGTCAGCGCTTGCAATCACGACTGGGACGCCTCGGCGTATCTCGACGCGTTGCCCGTCGCAGCGGTCGGCGAGATCCATTTGGCTGGCCACGCCGAGCGTCACATTGACGGTGGGCGCGTGCTGCGGATTGACGACCACGGCTCGCGCGTCGCGGCAGAGGTCTGGGCACTCTATGCGAAGGCGCTGCAGCGTTTCGGGCCGGTGCCGACGCTGATCGAATGGGACACCGACATCCCGTCGCTCGACGTACTCCTCGACGAGGCAACGCAGGCCCAGACATTTCTCGAACGGTTTGAAGCAGGTGAGGCGCATGCCATCGCTGCGTGAAGTGCAGCACGCCATTCGGCAAAGCCTGGTCGAGCATGACGATCTTGCGGCCGTGCCCTTGGTTCTCGCTGCGGGGTTGGCGCCCGCGCTCCGTCTTGCCGTCTATCGCAACACATTCGACGGCAATCTGGCCAATGCATTGCGACTGTCCTACCCGGCGGTACATAGGCTGGTCGGCGCGGAATTCTTCGAGGGGGCCGCCCACATCTTCGCGCACGGGCGGCCGCCACGCACAGCCTATCTCGACGAGTACGGTTCGAACTTCCCCGAGTTTCTGGCCGACTTTCCGGCGGCAGCCTCGCTTCCCTATCTTGCGGATGTGGCGCGCCTCGAATGGGCGGTGAATCGGGCGCTGCACGCGCCTGATGCGGCGCCGCTGGACGCGCAGCAGCTCGCGGGCCTCGATTCGGTCGACCACGACAGCGTCCGCTTCATCGTGCATCCATCGGTCACGCTACTGAACGCGAGCTATCCGCTCGACGTCATTTGGCGTGCCGTGCTGGCGCAAGATGACAGGGCGCTTGCCGCCATCGACCTCGCGGAGGAGCCGGTCTGGTTGCTGGTGCAGCGTCTGGCGACCGGCATCGAAGTTACGCGCATTGACGAGCCTGCCTGGCAGTTCTCGCACTCCCTCTTTGCCGGTCAACCGCTGGGGACCGCACTCGCATCCGTGAGTGCAGCGGAGGCCGCGACCGTGCTCGCGGGGCATATCGCCGCGGGCCGTTTCGTCGGCCACACCATTGAGAAGTCCAACGCCGACCCATTGCCATCGGAGATTGCCGCATGAATTCTTCCGCGAGCGCCTCGCCTTCCACTGCACCTTCCGCCTCGGTCATTGGCCGAACGTTGAACTGGCTCAACGCCGTGCCGTACTCCGCGCTTGCGGTTCCACTGCGTCTGGCGGTGGCCACGATCTTCTGGAACTCGGCAATGACCAAGCTCGCCAATTGGGATACGGCACTCATGCTGTTCGCCGAGGAGTACAAACTCCCCCTCATCCCACCCGAATTGGCGGCGTATCTGGCCGTAAGCATCGAGCTGACCACACCAATAGTGCTGGTTCTGGGACTGTTGACCCGTCCCACTGCGTTGCTGTTACTCGGGATGACAGCGGTCATCGAGGTTTTCGTCTATCCGCTGGCATGGCCGACTCACATTCAGTGGGCGGCAATGCTGCTGGTGCTGCTGTGCCGCGGGCCCGGGAAGCTTTCGGTCGATCATCTGCTGCAGCGCTGGTTCGGCGCGAAATCCGTCGCCGGGCTGTAAGCCCACGCCGTCACGATACGACCAAGCCAATTCATACCCCCGGCTTTGCCTCCCTGTCATTTTGCGGGAACCGCTATAGCCAACGCCGTTAAAAACGGAAGTTTGATCCTCCCTCGGAGCCTCACGATGAAATACCTGGTTCGCACCCTCTTGGCCGTTGTCTCACTCGTTGCATTGACTGTTGCACACGCGGCTGAGACCAAGCCGTTCGATCAGAAGACGTTTGACGCGTTGCAGGTGGCCGGCAAGCCGGTCCTGATCCAGGTTTATGCCGACTGGTGTCCGACCTGCAAGCAGCAGACGCCCATCATTTCGGAACTGCTGACGACATCCGAGTTCAAGGACTACACGGTGCTCAAGGTCAATTTCGATACGCAGAAGGACGTGCGGCAAGCACTGCGCGTCGCCCAGCAGAGCACGTTCATCGTATTCCGCGGCAAGAGCGAAGTGGCCCGGACCGTCGGGGATACCAGCAAGGACTCCATCGCGGCGACCCTGCGCAAGGCATCTTCTTGACTCTCCAGCGCAAGGTAGCGCAGCAATGCCGCTAGGACCGGGGAGCTACGGCCTGGGATTCCTGGCGGGTCTGCTCTCCATTCTGTCGCCGTGCGTCCTGCCGCTTGCGCCAATCGTCGTGGGGACGGCCCTGGCCGCGCACCCGCTCGGCGCAGTGGCGCTTGCCTTCGGCCTTGCGGTGTCCTTCACAGCGGTTGGCGTGTTTGTCGCCACCGTCGGCTTCGCTTTCGGGTTCGATGCGGAGTGGTTCCGCCATATCGCGTCCGTGCTGCTGATCGCATTCGGCATCGTTCTGTTGAGCGGAGCGCTGCAGCAGCGCTTCGCCATCGCAACTGCTTCGCTCAGCACGCTTGGTGACCGCTGGCTTCAGCGACTTCACATCGACGGACTCGCCGGGCAGCTGGTCGTTGGTTTGCTGCTGGGCCTGGTGTGGGCACCGTGCGTCGGGCCGACGCTCGGCGCGGCCACGCTGCTGGCGAGCCAAGGCCAGAATATTGCACAAGTGACGATGGTCATGGCCCTCTTCGGGATCGGCGCCGCGTTGCCGTTGGCGACGATTGGGGCCGTCTCGCGACGCGTGTTCGCCGGTGCCCGTGGGCCTCTCCTTCGCACCGGCTCTTACGGCAAGGTTGGCTTGGGCGTGCTGATGGTTGTGCTTGGGCTTTTCATGCTGACCGGCTGGGATCGATTCGTGGAGAGCTTTCTGGTCGACCATTCT
>JBKJSU010000333.1:0-3305 GCA_046594415.1 Casimicrobiaceae bacterium
CGTCCATGCAGCAAGCCCACGCGGAATTGCGGCAGCGCGGAGGTGAGCTCCTCGTGCAACGCTACGGCCGTCTGCAACTCGAGCTTTTCCGATTCCTCGATCAGCGGACACACCCAGTAGGCCTGTCGTCCTTCCGCGCCGCCCTTGGCCACCCACGCCACGATCTCGGCGCGGCGCTTCTGGCTGACCAGTCGCGTGGCCACCGGCGTGCGGCCCGGCGGCATTTCGTCGAGTGTCGACACGTCGAGATCGGCATAGAACGTCATGGCCAGCGTGCGTGGAATGGGCGTGGCGCTCATCATCAGCTGGTGCGCCTCGGCCAGTCCCTTGCCACGCAGCGCCAGCCGCTGTGCCACGCCAAAGCGATGCTGCTCGTCGACGATGGCAAGCCCCAGGTGCGGCAGTTCCACGCCCTCCTGGAACAGTGCATGTGTGCCCACCGCGAACGGCGCCTCGCCGCTGGCCAATGCGGCCAACGCCTTCTTGCGTTCCTTCGCAGGCACGGACCCCGACAGCCACGCGATGGGAATGTCGAGGCCATCGAGCCACATCTTCAGCTTGCGGTAGTGTTGCTCGGCCAGGATTTCGGTGGGCGCCATGAACGCCACCTGCTTGCCGCTTTCGATGGCCTGCAGCGCGGCCAGCGCGGCCACCACCGTTTTGCCCGAGCCGACGTCGCCCTGCAGCAGCCGCTGCATCGGCGTCGTGCGTTTCAGGTCATGCGCAATCTCGCGCACCACACGCTCCTGCGCGCGCGTGAGCTTGAAGCCGACGCGCTCGCGCAGCCGGGCCGTAAGCGCGCCGGTGCCCGTGAGCACGGGCGCGCGATGTTCGGCGCGCGTCTTGCGATGGATCTTGAGGGACAGTTGCTGCGCCAGCAGTTCGTCGAACTTGAGGCGCGTCCACGCTGGATGCGTGCGCGCATCCAGCGCGCGCTGCGTGAGGTCGGACAACCGCGGCGGCGGCGTGTGCAGGAAGCGCACGGCGTCACCGAATTTCCACAGGTGCCGCCGCGCGATCACTTGCTCAGGCAACGTCTCCGCGGTGAGCGCGGGATCGGCGTCGAGCGTGCGCGCCACGACCTTGCGCAGCGTGTCCTGGCCGAGGCCGGCGGTGGTGGGATACACCGGCGTCAACCGATCGGGCAGCAGCACCGCACCGTCGATCACCTTGAACTGCGGATGCACGATCTCGAGCCCGAAATAGCCGGGACGCACATCGCCGAATACGCGCACGCGGCGTCCGGGTTCCAGCACCTTTTGCTGGCTGGGATAGAACGTGAAGAAGCGCAGCACCAGCTGCGCTTCGCGGTTATCTTCATCCGCAATCAGGCACACCAATTGGCGCCGCGGCCGGTATTGCACATCGGTGTTGACGACCACGCCTTCGGCCTGCTGCGACAGGCCGGGCTGCAGGTTCGCGAGTGGCGTGATGCGCGTATGGTCTTCGTAGCGCAGCGGCAGGTGCAGCACCATGTCGGCATCGCGGACGATGCCGAGCTTGGCCAGTTGGTCGGCCAAGCCACGGCCCGCCGGCTTCTTCGCGGCGGCGTCGCCTTTCGCTTTCGCCGCCTTGGCCATGACGTGCTCGCGCGGCGCTTCGGGCCTACTGCCCTTTGGTCTGGTCGAAGGTTTCGCGCCAGCCGGTTTGCGGATCGCCAAGCGGGGCCTGCAACACGAGAATGCCTTCGATCTCGATCAGCCCCGCCTTGGGCAACGCCGCCACCTGATACGTGGCACGCGCCGGATAAGGCTGCTTGAAGTATTCGGTCATGATCGTGTTGACCTTGGCGAAGTCGGCGAGGTCCTGCATCAGGATCGACAGCTTCACGATGTCATCGAGCGTGCCGCCGGCGGCGACCGCCACGGCACGCAGGTTGCGGAACACCTGATGCGCCTGCGCCTCCACGCCGTCGACCAGGTTGCCGGTCTTGGGATCGAGCCCCAGTTGGCCGGAAAGATAAACGGTGTTGCCGGCGCGGATGGCCTGCGAATAGGGCCCCAACGCCGCGGGTGCATCGGGTGATGAGACGACATTCTTGCTCATGGCAACCTCCTGTTTCGAGTGTAGCATCGCGACGCGTTCCGCCCCCCTCCACGAGTCGCCTGTAGGCGAGGCTTCAGCCTCGCGCGCGCATCACGAATGCTCGACCGGGTGCCCGGCCGCGATCCATGCATCGATGCCGCCCAGCAACGGATGCACGCGCGTGAACCCATGCTGGATCAGCACCTTGGCCACCTTCGCGGCCGAATACTCGTTCGGGCACGCGCAATACACGATCACTTCCTGTTGCGGATCGATCGCCAGCAGGTCGAGCTTGAGGTTGTTGAAATCCACGGCGATCGCGCCGGGGATGCGCCCCGTCAGCGACTGCGTGATCGGCGACCGCACGTCGATCACCGTACCCACACGCTTGGCGGTCATCATCTCGTGCAGCTCGTCCACTGAAATGCGGTCCATCCGCAACCGCCAGATGAAGAGCTCGCGCTGCCACCACTTGGCCGCCGCGTAGAGCAGGAAGCCGCCGATCACCAGCCACAAGCCGATCCGGCCCATGGTTTCGAACACCTTCAGCACATCGTTGATCGCGTCGCGGAACACAAAGCCGAGGCCGAGCGCTACCCCCGCCCACAACGCCGCGCCCACCACGTCGTACACGAGGAATTTCCAGAGCGGCACGCGCATCACGCCGGCCATCGACGTGGCCACCGACGCGAAACCCGGGATGAACTTGGCCACCGCCAGGGATGCCACGCCGAATCGCGCGAAGATCGTCTCGGTCTGCCGCACGCACGAATCGGGCGACATCGACACCCGGCAGATGGTCTTCAGCACCTTGCTGCCGAACCGGCGGCCCCCGTAGAACCAGGCGATGTCCGCAAGCAGCGAGGCCACGACTGCAATGGCCAGCAATTGATGCAGCGGCGCGCCCCCTCGCGACGCCAGCGCACCGGTGATGATCAGCGTGGGATAGGCGGGAAACGGCAATCCCGCCTGCAGGGCCAGCACGTTGATGAAAACGAAGGCCAGGCCGTAATACTGGATGAGATCGACAAGCTGGGTCATGAGGTGAGGCTTTTGCGTGGTCCGGGCGAGCTGGGCGGTAGCGCGGTGCCGCAAACCCAACCCCACGCGCATTGGGGACTTGGCCATCCAGTCGAGGACGGCCGAATCGTCCGAGTTTACGGCAAACCCCGGTTCCGGCTATAATCGCACCCCTTGTGGGGACGTAGCTCAGCTGGGAGAGCGCCGCGTTCGCAATGCGGAGGTCGTGAGTTCGATCCTCATCGTCTCCACCACTATTT
>JBKJSU010000381.1:0-3590 GCA_046594415.1 Casimicrobiaceae bacterium
GGTCAGAAACGTTGCCGGCGCCACCTGGCCGAAATGAGCGGTGGTCGGAAAGTCCCTCGCCGCGCTCTTGCCTCCCACGTAGACCACGCCGGCACCATCGACGACCACGCTGGTGACGCGGTCGCGCTCACTGCCGCCCAAACGCGCAGAAAACAGCATGGCTGTTCCGGCGGCATTGATCCTGGCCACAAACGCATGTGAATTGTAGTAGCGGATCACGGGCACGTACAAAGTCGGCCCCTTCGATCCGAAATCGGGCGAACCCGCAGTTGCGCGCACGCCGGGCGTGGCTTGACCGCCCACCACTGCGTTGCCTGCTGCGTCGACCGCGATGGCGAACCCGGTGGGATCGAAGACACCACTTGGCGACCCGCTGCCACAGACCTCGCCGGACGTGCCCGCGTAACCCAGGTAGGTTGCATAGACGACCACCTGTCCCGCGGGGTCGAGTTTCATCACAAACGGCGCAATGCATCCCACTGCCACGCTGGTGGCGGGAAACGGCGCATTGGCAGTGGTGACTAGTCCGCTGCCGGCGCTGCCGGTGATGTAGATGCTGCCATCCGGATCCACTGCAATGGCACCGACACGGCGGATGGCGCCATCCAGCGGCGGTGAATATCGTGTTACCTGTCCCGTAGCGCTAACGCGGAACACGTGTTTGGCGGTGGCCACGCGATATTGCCCGCCAGCGATCGGGTAGTTGGTACTGCCGTCGTGCGCTACAAGATAGGTGTATCCATTGCCATGCAGGGCGAGACCGCGTGCCTCGTCCTCGGCAAACGCGTAGCGCAACCCCCGCGGGAGGCTTTTTCCGGGCGCCCCCACCGCCACGATCCACGTCGGCTTGCGCGTGGCCGGATCGATCTTGGCCACGTAGCGCAGACCAAAACCCGCATTGGTGACCGTGCCACTGTCGAGACCGGGCGTGTTGTAGGACCCGACAATGCCCGCGACGTGCGCGACGCCGAGGGCATCGAAAGCCAAGTCAGTGGCGGCGACATCGATGACATCCGACTCGAGAAACCGCAGCTGGCCGATGGCACCGGTGCTGATGCCCACCAGCACGGCGAGGGACACCGGGAGAATCCAGCGCCTTGGAATCGACCACCGGGTAATCGTAACGATCAATTCAATTTCCCCTGGCTGCGGCGAGATTGCGCCACTTGGCTGCATGCGACATGCAGTCGCGGATCGAATGGGCTTGCCGCATGCGGCCGCTGTCGATCTTGCGCTCAGGATGAACCAACCTTGTCGCGCGCGCATTCAGCCATTTGGATGAATTGCGGCGACGCTTCGAGCGTGCTACCACCGCGCAACGGAAGTCGTTGCGACAGTCTTGCCGCGCACGCGCTACTACCTGGAATTGGGTCGCACCGGCGTCTCGGCCGCGTACAGGCTGGCCGAGGATGAACGCTTGGGTGGCTGCGCGTCAGCAGCCCGGCAATCGATACTTGCCGAACATCTCCCGCAACCTGGTCTTCAGCATCTTCCCGGTGGCCCCTACGGGAATGGCATCCACAAACGCCACATCGTCGGGCACCTGCCACTTGGCCAGCTTGCCTTCGTAGTTGGCCAGCAGTTCCTCGCGCGTCACGTCCTTGCCAGGCTTCTTCACCACGACCAGTAGCGGCCGCTCGTCCCACTTGGGATGCGCGATGCCAATGCACGCGGCCATCGCTACGGCAGGATGCGCCATCGCGATGTTCTCGATGTCGATGGAGCTGATCCATTCGCCGCCGGACTTGATCACGTCCTTGCTGCGGTCGGTGATCTGCATGTAGCCGTCGGCGTCGATGGTGGCCACGTCGCCGGTGGGAAACCAGGTACGGCCCGCGGCGTCGGTGGCCAGCGGGTTGCCGCCCTCGCCGCGGAAATAGCTGCTGGTGATCCACGGGCCGCGCACGTACAGGTCGCCGAAGGCCATGCCATCCCACGGCAGTTCGTGCCCCTCGGCATCAACGATCTTCATGTCGACGCCGAACAGCACGCGGCCCTGCTTGGCCTTCACCGCCAGTAGCGCCTCGAGGTCCAGCCTCTCATGTTTGGCGCGCAGCCCGCACATGGTGCCCAGCGGCGACATCTCGGTCATGCCCCACGCGTGAATGGCGGTGACGCCATATTTCTGCTCGAACGTGCGCAGCATGGCGGGCGGCAGCGCGGCGCCGCCGACGATCGTGCGTTGCATCGTGGAAAAGCGCAGGTCGTGCTGCTCCATGTATGTCAGCAGGTTCTGCCACACGGTGGGCACGCCGTTGGCAACGGTCACGCCCTCCGCCTCCATCAGGTCGTGCAGCGACTTGCCGTCGAGCGCCGCGCCGGGAAACACGAGCTTGGCGCCCACCATCGGCGCGGCATAGGGGATGCCCCACGCATTGACGTGGAACATGGGCACGACGGGCAGGATCACGTCCCGGGCGGAAAACCCCATCGCGTCGGGCAGCGCCGCGGCATAGGTGTGCAACAGCGTGGAGCGATGGCTGTACAGCACGCCCTTGGGGTTGCCGGTGGTGCCGGACGTGTAGCACATGCACGATGCCATGTTCTCGTCGAACACGGGCCACTTGTACTGGTCGCTTTGCGCGGCCAGCAAGTCCTCGTAGCACAGCAGGTTGGGGATGGCGGTGGTGGCCGGCAGGTGCGCGCGATCGGACATCGCGATGAAGGCCTTGATGGTCGGGCACTGCGCAGCGATCTTCTCGATGATCGGCACAAAGGTCAGGTCGAAGAACAGCAGCGTATCTTCGGCGTGCTGCGTGATCCAGGCGATCTGGTCTGGCGCCAGGCGCGGATTGATGGTGTGGACGACGGCGCCCTTCCCCGCGATGCCGTAATACAGTTCCATGTGGCGATAGCCGTTCCACGCCAGCGTGGCCACGCGGTCGGACCGGCCCACGCCCAGCGCGTCCAACGCATTGGCCACGCGCCTGGCGCGACCGTGCAGCTGGCGGTAGGTGGTGCGGTGGATATCGCCTTCCACGCGCCGCGACACGATCTCGACGTTGCCATGATGGCGGTCGGCGTGGACGATCAGCGATGAAATCAGCAGCGGCACATCCTGCATCAGGCCAAGCATGGGCGAACTCCTCTCCGGCAGTCGGCAGGGACGCGGTCCCGATGGCCACGGCCTCGATGCGCACGATACCAGCCGCGGGGCCTCATGTCGGCGTCGCGGCGACTTGATGCACCGCGAAACCGGTGGGTGCTTCCCCGCGCTGGTGCCGCTCCCACATCTGCCCATACGCGGCCTCGAGGTGCCGGCGGAAGCGATCGGTATCGAAGGCTGGAAAGCGCTCGCGATGAGCGGCCAGCTTGCGGCGCAGGCCCGTGAGCAGCGTGGCGTCGGCCGCGAGTGCCATGGCCATGGACTCGTAGGCGGCAAGCGACGGCGCAATCAGCTCCGGCAGCCCCAGCGCGTGGAGCAGGCTGCCGGCCATCCGCGCCGCGAAGGCCTCGCCGGGGCACGTCAGCACCGGCAAGCCGGCCCAGAGTGCATCGCTGGCGGTGGTGCCGGCGTTGAACGGCAGCGTGTCGAGAAAGAGATCGGCCAGCGGATAGCGCGCCAGATGGTCGGCATAGCGCAGTCGCGG
>JBKJSU010000400.1:0-2548 GCA_046594415.1 Casimicrobiaceae bacterium
CGCCGGCGCCGCGGGACCGGATTCGTCCCACACCGGCGCCGGGCGTTCGAGGAGCAGCGCCACGCGGCGCTTGCGCACTTCCGCCAGCGCATCCGCCAGGAGCCGCGCGCCGGCATCGTCGAAGCCTGCTACCTGGGCCAGGTCGAGGCGCGCATTGGCGATGCCCTTGGCCGCGGCCTTGCGCAACGTATCGACCTGCGGTGCCGACGCCGCCGTGAGCTTGCCGACGATCGCGACGTAGCCACCACCGCTGAGCTTGGGCGAGACCACCGGCGCCGGCGCCGCGGGACCGGATTCGTCCCACACCGGCGCCGAGCGTTCGAACTGCATCACGTAGGTCATCGCCACGCGCTCGAAGCCCACACGATCGTGCGCGCGCTGCATCAGATCGAAAAGCGCGAGCCACGCCAACGGCGACAACTTCGCCTCGTGGTCGTGCTGCACGCCCACTTCGAGCATGTCGCGCGCGGGTTGTGCCTGGCCGCTGGCATACAGCAGTGCGGCATTTTCAAGCACCGCGCACAGTCCGGGATTGGTTTGCGCGACCTCGATCGAGGTGCGCACGGGCGACCACTCGATGAGGCTCGCGCCGGTGACCGTGATGTCGCCCGCCGGCTCGGCGCGCGGCCGCTCCGCGGACCCGCGCCGGCCCTGCGCCTGCACCGCCACTTCGCGCGCCGACACCGGCGGCTTGGGCGAACGGGCAACCGCCGGCGACCGTGCCGCGGCAGCGGGAGCATCGGGTTTCTTGGCGGGCGGCTTGGAGAACAGGGCCATGGATGCGGCGGGTTATGCCGTTGGAATGCCATCGATCATTATGGTCCGAAGCCCTGCGGCGGACAAGGCGGCAGCGACCGCGACGATTGGTTCAAATGCGCCCTCCGCACCGCGCTTAATGCACAACGGCCGGACATGCCGGCCGTTGCAACCCGACACCAGGCGGGGATCAGCCGAGATTCTGTGCGGCAAAGTCCCAGTTGAGCAGGTTGTCGATTACAGCATCGACATACGCGGCGCGTTTGTTCTGCTGGTCGAGGTAATACGCGTGCTCCCAGACGTCGATCGTCAGCAACGGCTTCTGGCCCTTGGTGAACGGAACTTCGGCATTGGCCGTCTTGACGACCTTGAGCGCCGCGCCGTCAAGGACGAGCCAGCCCCAGCCGGAGCCGAACTGCGACACCGTGGTGGTGGCAAGTTCCTTGCGGAACGCGTCGAAGCTGCCGAACGACGCGTCAATCATGGTGGCGAGCTTGCCGGTGGGCTTGCCGCCTCCCTTCGGCTTCATGCTGTGCCAGTAGAAGGTGTGGTTCCAGACCTGCGCGGCGTTGTTGAAAAGCGCCGCCTTGTCCGCCTTGCCGGCGGTCTCGTTGATGATCTTCTCGAGGGTCGCGTTTTCGAAATCCGTGCCCTTGACGAGATTGTTGAGGTTGTCGACGTAGGTCTTGTGATGCTTGCCGTAGTGGAACGACATCGTGTTGGCCGAAATGACCGGCTCGAGGGCGTTTTCGGCGTAGGGCAGCGGGGGCAGCGTGAACATGCGGGCGCACTCCTGAAAGGGTGGGGAAGCAAACGGCAGCGAACGGCAAATTGTACGCGCGTCCGGCGGGCATGCCGCCTTGTCAAAGGCGGTCAGGCGAGGGCGCTTCGGTCAATCCCCGTACAGCTTCTGCACGCGCTCGCGCCGCTCCTGCGCTTCGAGCGACAGCGTGGCGGTGGGGCGCGCGATCAGGCGGGGAACGCCGATGGGCTCGCCCGTTTCGTCGCACCAACCATACGAGCCGTCGTCAATCAGCCGGATCGATTTTTCGATTTTCTTGAGCAGCTTGCGCTCGCGGTCGCGGGTGCGCAGCTCGAGCGTGTATTCCTCTTCCAGCGTCGCGCGGTCGGAGGGGTCGGTCGTGATCTCGTTTTCGCGCAGGTGCTCGCCGGTGTCGTCGGCGTTCTGCAGCAAATGGTCGCGCAGCTCGGTGAGCTTCTTCCTGAAGAAGGCGAGCTGCGCCTCGTTCATGTAGTCCTTTTCCGGGGCCTTCAAGATTTCCTCGTCGGTCAGTTCCCGGACTTTCTTCGCTGCGGTTGCGGTCTTGGTGGCCATACGTTGTTTAACCTTGCTGAGAGCGTGCGCATCGCCGCGTCCCGCGTGCGGGGCGCGGCCTGTTGAAACGGGGCAGTCCTGCTGCCGTACCTGCTGCCCGGAATGCGGCCTCATGCGGCCTGCGCTAAATTCCCTATTATAGCTTGCTCCTACCTTCCGCTGCCATGTCCGTGGCTGCCCGCAACGACCGGCGCCCGGCCAGCGGGGAAGGCCGCGGCCGCCCCGTATAATCCCGGAAAAACAAGGCCTTCCGATGACAAGCAGCGCCCCTTCCCTGACCCTCAAGCGGCCCGATGACTGGCACCTGCACCTGCGCGACGGCCCCGCGCTGGGCGCGGTCGTCGGACACACGGCCCGTGTCTTCGGACGTGCAATCGTCATGCCAAACCTTTCGCCGCCTGTCACCACAGTGGCGGCGGCAGCGGATTATCGGGCGCGCATCCTGGCCGCCCTGCC
>JBKJSU010000446.1:0-3912 GCA_046594415.1 Casimicrobiaceae bacterium
GCGCAAGCTTGCCGGCCTCGACGCGGCTGCGCACCATCGGGTAGCCCATCAGGCGCTCCAGTTGCAGCACGACGGCCCGTTGCTCGGTTCGGCGCAGCGCTTCGGGCGTCACCTGCACCGGAAGTGCGGCCTCCCGTCCCAGTTCGAGCCACGCGGCAAGGTTGGTGGCCTCCGGCGCCACTTCCTCGTAGAGCGCCTGGATACCGCCGCAATGCGAATGGCCGCATACGACGATCCGCGCGACATGGAGGTTCAGCACCGCGAATTCGATGGCGGCCGCCGTGCCGTGATAGCCGGCCGATCCATCGTGCGGCGGCACGAAAGCGCCGACGTTGCGGACGATGAAGAGTTCCCCCGGTCCCGTCCCCGTCAGCAGGTACGGCACGATCCGCGAATCCGAGCAGCCGATGAACAGGATCGTCGGATGCTGGCCGTCCCTGACCAGGTTCTGGAACTGGTCGGCTACCCCTGGGAAATAGTCGTCATGAAAGCGCCGCAACCGTTGCAGCAATTCATCAGGCATGGCGGACTCCGGTCTCGCCCTACTGAACCAGCGGCGTATCAGCGCCCTCGAGGTCGACGCCTTCGACCACGGCCTCCCCGGCCAGCACCAGCAGATATTGGCGCATCGCAGTGACAAATCCCTGTTGCCGCAACGATAGCGCGACTGCGCTGCGCACCGCCTCGAAAGCCGGTGCCACGCCGGGCACGCGCGCCTGCACCTCGACGACGTGAAGTCCGAAGCGACTGTGCACGAGCCGTGGCAGCACGCCGATCTCGACCTTGCCGAAAATATCGCGCGCGAATTCCGCCACGCAATCCTGGGCGGTGAGTTCGCCCAGATCGCCGCCCTGCGCGCCGCTGGGGCAATTGGAAAGGCTGCCTGCAGCCACTGCGAAGCCATCGCCTGCCTTGCCGTCGTGACAACGGACTTCGAGCAATGCCGCCTCGGCCCGCTTGCGCAGCGCCACGACATCCACGCCCGGCGTCACCGCGAACAGGATGTGGCGAAGGCGCACCCGCTCGCCCATCGCGAACTTGCCCGGATGCGCCGCGTGGTGCCGCCGACAGGCTTCGTCGGAGGGCTCCGGTATGTTCAGTGCACCTTCGAGCAGCGCTTCGATCGCCGTGGACGCCGGCTCGCTGATGGCGCCGTCGGCCGTGGGTACGTCGGCGTGATCGAGCAGGCCCCCCTGCTGGGCCTTCTGCCGAAGCAACTCGGTGCACGCGCGCTGGCGCAGTTCCGCCATGGACAGCACTTCGTCCGGGCCGTGCAAAGCACGCCCGTTCACGCTCGCTGCGAGGCCATGCGGCGGTGCCATTGCAGATTGCGTTTCGACATGCAACGTCATGGCGAGGTCTCCTCGAGAACGCGACGCGGCGTGTTGTTCCCGGCCGGTACGTTAAGCCGGCGCGCCCGCACGATCAGGGGGGAACGAAAAACGTAGGCAATCGTCGCGAAGCCGCTCCACACGTGGACCAGGCGGCTGAACGGGAATAGCAGGAAGATGGTCATGCCCAGCAGCATGTGCGCCTGGAAATGCCATTCGATGCCTTGTACCAGACTGGCGTCAGGCCGGAACGTGGCAATGCCCTGCAGGTAGGTGGCCAGCTTGAGCATCGTGGTGGGAAAGGACACGTGTTGCCACGATGACGGCAGCGTGGACAGGCCGATCACCAGTTGCACCCACAGGATGACCAGGATTGCCAGGTCGGTGCGGTGGCTGGTCAGCCGGATGCGCGGGTCGAAGATGCGCCGGTACAGCAGCAGCGACAGACCGATGAAACAGACCACCCCGGCCACGCCGCCGGCCACCACCGCCACGAACTGCTTCTGCGGCGCGGAGATCACACTCTCGTAGACCCAATGCGGCGTCAGCTGCCCGAACAGGTGCCCGAAGAACAGAAACAGGATGCCCGCATGGAACAGGTTGCTGCCCCAGCGCAGCGTGCCTCGGCGCAGGAGTTGCGACGAATCGCTCTTCCACGTGTACTGGTCGCGATCGAAGCGCGCGAGGCTGCCCACCAGGAACACGGTCAGGCACAGGTACGGATAAACATTGAATGCGAAGTTGTGCAGGATAGTCATGGTGCCACTCCCGAAACAGGATTGCGGCGAACAAGGTGAACGGGCTGCGGCTGCCCGGGGCGCGCCTGCCCCTTGGACGAGCAGCCATCGAAAGCCGACGGTTCGGCCCAGCTCTCGTCGATAGGCTCGTCCGCAATGATCTGCACGGGCTTGGGCGTTTCACCGGCCAGCTCCAGCAACGCGCCCAGGACACCGGCGTAGCGGCTCTGCCGCTTCTGCAGCGCGTTAAAGATCACATTGAAGAGATGGGCCATTTCGCTGAGGAAAGCACGGGCCTCGCGCGGCGGCTGCGTCGACGTGAATTCGAGCATCACCGGCAGGTAGTCGGGCATCTGGCCTTCGGCCAGGAACAATCCCGCTTTCTCATACGTTTGCGCCAGGTCGATCATGGCCGGACCCCGCTCGCGCGAGTCGCCATGCACGTGCTCGAAAAGGTGCAGTGCCGTCGTGCGCCCGCTGTCGAAGAGCTGGACGTAGTCCGCTTCGGCATCGAGCGCGTCCTGCCGGAGCACGCTGTCCATCAGCGCGTCGAGTTCCGCGAGGCGCAGCGGGCTTAAGGCACCTTCGGCGTGCAGTACCTCGCGCAATGCGGGCAGGCGCATCCGCAACGTGGCGTCGGGGTAGTCCAGCAGCCGTGCCAGCACGCGCAGCGTGCGCGAGGCAGGCGGCGGGATGTCGAAGAGGCCCATGGTCAGATCTCCGCCTTGATTGGAATCGTCCGGCGTTTCTCGGAACCGAAGAGGCTGGTCTCGCTGACCCCTTCCGAGCAACCATTCCCGAACGAGAACCCGCAGCCGCCACGCACGTTGAACGTATTCTCTGCATACTCACGATGCGTGCTTGGAATCACGAAGCGGTCCTCGTAGTTGGCGATGGCCATCACGTGATACATGTCCTCGACCTCAGGCGCGGTGAGGCCCACCTGCTTCAGCACCTCGAGGTTGACGCGTCCCTCGACATGCTTGTCGCGCTGGTAGGCACGCATCGCCAGCATCCGTTCGAGCGCGCGCTCGACGGGTACCGTGTCGCCCGCCGTCAACAGGTTGGCGAGATACTTCACCGGGATGCGCAGCTGCTTCACGTCGGGAATTTCACCATTGACGCCCAGGTTGCCGGCATTGGCCGCCGCGGTGATCGGCGACAGTGGCGGCACATACCAGACCATCGGCAGCGTCCGGTATTCCGGATGCAACGGCAGGGCCACCTTCCAGTCCACCACCATCTTGTAGACGGGGCTCGAGCGCGCGGCCTCCATCCAATTGTCCGGGATGCCGTCTTTGCGCGCCTGCTCGATCACCTTCGGATCGTGCGGGTTGAGGAAGATGGCGAGCTGGGCGTGATACAGGTCGCGGTCGTGCTCGACGCTGGCGGCTTCCTGGATGCGGTCGGCATCGTAGAGCAGCACGCCGAGGTAGCGGATGCGGCCCACGCAGGTCTCCGAGCACACCGTGGGCTGACCCGCCTCGATGCGCGGATAGCAGAAGATGCACTTCTCGGCCTTGCCGCTCTTCCAGTTGTAATATATTTTCTTGTACGGACACCCGCTGACGCACATGCGCCACCCGCGGCACTTGTCCTGGTCGATCAGGACGATGCCGTCCTCCTCGCGCTTGTAGATCGAGCCGGACGGGCAACTCGCGACGCAGGCGGGATTGAGGCAGTGCTCGCACAGGCGCGGCAGGTACATCATGAAGGTGTTCTCGAACTCGCCGTACATCGCCTTCTGGATGTCGTCAAAGTTCTTGTCCGCACTCCGCTTGCTGAACTCGCCGCCCAGGATTTCCTCCCAGTTGGGACCCCAGACGATCTTGTCCATCTGCTTG
>JBKJSU010000582.1:0-8207 GCA_046594415.1 Casimicrobiaceae bacterium
CGTTTCGGGGCGGTGAAGGTTCCGTTCAGCCCACAACACCTGCAGCGCGAAGCGACGCAATCGCGGCTGGCGACAGGCCGAGCTCACCGAGGAGCTCGTCGCTATGCTCGCCGACCCCGGGCGCCCGACGGTCGAGGCGGGGGCCGTCATGGTCGAATTGGAAGGCAGCCACCGGAACCGTCGGCGACTTCGCATCGGCGCGGTCGAGCAGCGCGCGAAATGCGAGTTGCGGATCGCGCGCAGCTTCGTCCAGGCCGCGGACACGTTCGGCGGGAATGCCGATCGCGTGGAAGAACTCCATCCAGTGCCGCGCATCGTGCTCGCGCAATCGTTGCGTCAACACATCGCGCATCGCCGCCGCGTGTGACCACAGGAGTTCCCACGAATCGAGAGCGGCGAAGTCCGGCCGCTCCAGCGCCAGCCATAACTCGTGATTCTGCTGCGGCGTGAAGGCACCGAGCATCAGCAGGCCATCGGCTGTCGCATAGCAACCGAGCCCCGCCTCGGAGCGTGGCGTCGGCGGGCCTTGCAACGTGGCGGCAAGCTCAGGCGCCATCATCGTGAGCGCCGCGTCGAACATCGCGCAGTCGATTCGCTGTCCGCGTCCATCGTGTTCACGCTGGAACAATGCGGCGGTGATCGCAAAGGCAGCGCACCAGCCGCTTGCATAGTCGATGAACGAAGCACCGGTCTTGATCGGGCCGCTGGTCGCAGTACCCGTGCGCGCCATGACGCCGGAAGCCGCCTGCAAGACGTTGTCATAGGCGTTGACCTGCGCGCGCGGCCCATGCTGGCCGTAGCCTGTGATCGAGCAGTGGATCAACGCAGGATTGGCGCGCTGCAAGGCATCGTCATCGAGTCCGAGGGCGGCCAGGGCGCCGGCGCGATAGTTCTCGACCAGCACATCGGCGCCGGCGACGAGGCGCAGCAGGATGGCGCGACCGCGCGGGTCTTTGAGGTCCAGTGCAAGCGCGCGCTTGTTGCCGCCCTGGACCTCGAAGTTGAGACCGCGCAGCGCGGCGTTTTGCGTGGCATCCGGACCACGCCCCCGCGCGCAGTCGGGCTGCGCGGGTGATTCGATCTTGATCACATCAGCGCCGAGGACGGCGAGCTGGTACGTGCAGAACGGGCCCGCAAGCACATGCGTGAGATCGAGCACACGCACGCCGTCGAAGGATCGTGGCATCAACTACTCCATGAGTCGGCGTGGTCGGCCGTGCGGACCTATTCGAACTTGAGCTTGGCGCTGGAGACGATGGCGGCGTAGGCATCGCGATCGGACTTGATGCGATCGGCGAACGCGGCGGGCGTGGTGAAGCTGGTGAGTACGCCGAGCTTGACCAACTGCTCCTGCACTTTGGGGTCGTTCAGCGCCTTGCTGGCGGCGGCGTTGAGGCGCGCGACGACGTCCGGCTTCATGCCGGCCGGCCCGACCAGTCCGATCCACGAATGCAGCGTGAACTGGGGATAGCCTTGCTCCTTCATCGTCTTCACGTCCGGTAGTTCTGGCCAGCGACGCTCGTTGGTCGTTGCAAGTACACGGATCTTGCCGGCTTTGGCGAGTTCGACGATCTCGCCGGCAATCATCAGCGGGACATGACCCGCCGCGAGATCGTTGAGTGCTGGACCGCTGCCCTTGTACGCGACGTGAATGATGTCGATGCCTCCAGCGATCTTCAAAAGCTCACCGGCGAAGTGACCGTAAGTCCCAATCCCGGACGTCGCGAAGCCGTAGACGCCAGGTTTTTCCTTGGTGAGTTTGACGAGTCCGGCGATGTCGGTGACACCAAGGGAAGTACTCGCACCGATGAAGGTGAAGCCCTCGACGAGATTGGCGATCGGCGTAAAGTCCTTCACCGAGTCATACGGGAGCTTGGGGTCGACGTTGGGCAGGATCGCGTGCGTGCCAGCCGAAGCAAGCAGCAGCGTATAGCCATCAGGCGCCGCCTTGGCAACATGATCCGCACCGATGCTGCCGCCGGCTCCCGCGCGGTTTTCGACAACGAACGGTTGCCCCAACTGTTCGCTCATGCTTTGACCCAACAGGCGCGCGATGCCATCGACGCGTCCGCCCGGCGCAAACGGAACAATGATTCGGACGGCCCTGGACGGAAAGGCCTGAGCATATGCCTCACCGCCAATGCTTGTGAGCACGGCAAGCGCGACCAGCGCGGTTACGGCGCGAACACGATCAACTCGGTCCATCATGCTGCCTCCTGACAGTGGTTGTTGGCGCGCACGCGTTTTGCCATTAAAACACTGGTTGACGGGCGGGGCAACGGGCGGCGCTTACCACGGCTGCGGTGGCGACTATGAGTGCCAATATCGCCATGGTGGACATCAAAACCGACTGGAGGGCGGTCTACCCCCTTGCCGTAAGATGATCGAACGAACGGTCTGCGGGGCTTTCGTTGCTGATGATGGCCGCAGGGACCGCGCTGCGCGTCACGGTGAGGATGGTAACGCAGTTCGTTCGCAATGGAATCGTTACCGAGGCGCAGCATGGCGCGTTCTCCAATGTGCTGCGTGACGTTGCAAGACTGCAGCCCGATCTGGCGCTGGTACCGTCGCACCCTCATCGCGCCGGGGGCCTGAGCTTTCTCGAGTCCTATCCGAGCGCCTATGCGCTCGTGACGCTGGCAGTGGCGGCGGGTGTCGGCTCGGGATGGGCGCGCGACGAGGTCTATTTCGACGAAACTGTCGACTCGATTCCCCGGCCGCCGGTGCGCTTCACGATGGCGTGGTCGTTGCTGCTCAAGGTCGTCAAGGGGCTGCTGTGAACAATCCGCGGGAATCACGACTGTGGAGCCGACTGTGAGGGCATGCAGCGGCCCCGCCTTCGTTATCGATTTCGCACCCTGACCGCGCCGGGCAAGGACGTACCAGGCGGGCCCGGAGTCAATGTGCGCGCGGGTACCGAAGCCCGCATTCACATCCAGAGCACGCGGCGCCTTAATTCGAGATCGTCGCGCAGCGCCGCGGCGGGACCTTCATACACGACGCTGCCCCGTTCCAGCACGTACGCACGATTGGCCAGCGCCAGCACCAGATCGAGATTGTGCTCAACGATCACCATCGCCACTTCGCCGCGCAGCTTGTCGAAGACCTCGAACAGTTCCTCGATCACCGTCGGTGCGAGTCCTTCGAACGGTTCGTCCAGCAGCAGCACGCGCACATGTCCGGATAGGGCACGCGCCACCGCCACCATCTGCTGTTCGCCACCGGACAGAAAATCGGCGGGCGTGTCAAGCCGGGCCTTGAGACGCGGAAAAAATTCCAGGATCTTGTCCTCGCTCCACGCGACCCCGGCGCCGGTGCCGCGTTTGAGGCGCCCGAGCTCGAGGTTGTCACGCACGCTCATGCCGGCGAATAGCCCGCGGCCCTGCGGCACGTAGCCGATCCCGAGGCGTGCGATTTCCGCCGCGGTACGCCCGGTCAGCGGCTGCTGGCCGAGACTTAACGTGCCACTCTCGGCGCGCACGATGCCGATGATGGTCTTCAGCAAGGTGGACTTGCCGGCGCCATTGCGGCCAAGCAACGCGACAATCTCGCGCTCGCATACGGTCAGCGAGGCGCCCTGCACGATGTGACTCTTGCCGTAGTAGGCATTGACGTCCTGGAGTGTGAGCAATGGCGTGCCGATGGCGATCGGGGCTTCGCCACGGGCTACTGCGGCGAGGGCCGCGGTGCCGGCACCGATGTAAACCTCGCGCACTGCGCGGCTGTCGCGCGCCTCGGCGGCCGTGCCGTCGATCAGCACCCGGCCCTCGTTCATCACCGTCACGCGATCGGCCAGCGCAAACACGCGGTCGATGTCGTGTTCGACCAGCAACACCGGGATGTCGCGTGAAATATGCTTGATGAGATTGCCCACACGCTCGCGTTCCGCCGCCGCCAGCCCCGCCAGCGGCTCGTCGAGCAGCAACACTCGCGGTGCTGACGCAAGCGCCAACCCCATGTCGAGCAAACGCTGACCACCATAGGACAGCGACCCGGCCTCGGCGCGCTCGATGCCGCTCAAGCCGAGAAAACGGATCAATTCGCGCGTCTTGTCGGTGATGGAGGTCATGCTGTTAGCGCGGGTCCAGGCGGCAAAGTGGCCGGGGTCGTGCGCTTGCACCGCAAGGCGCAGGTTTTCCTCGATCGACAGCGCGGGAAACAGGTTGGTGATCTGGAACGAGCGCGCGAGTCCGGCGGCGACGATACGATGCGGCGGTTCTCCAGTGATGTCGACGCCGTCGAGGATGACGTGGCCGCGGTCCGGTACGAAGGACCCCGAAATCAGATTGAACACAGTCGTCTTGCCCGCGCCGTTGGGCCCGATCAGCGCATGCAGTGTCCGATCACCTACCTTGAAACTCGCTTCCTCTACCGCGTGAATGCCACCGAATGACTTCGCGAGTTCACGCACCTCGAGTAACGTACCAGCAGGCCGTTGCGATGGATGCAGGAATGCGGGGAGCGTCAATCCCTGTTCGATATTGCGGCCGGCCATTGCAGCTGCCTCGACGGCGCGAACGCGTAGCGGCTTCATCAAGCGCTGCCAGACACCCACGAGTCCGGTAGGCGAAAACACGATGAAGGCGACAAACAGAAGGCCGAAGAAGAGTAGCCAGTTAGGCGTCCAGATCGACAGGTATTCACGGAACAGGATGTAGAACAGCGCACCGAGCGCCGGGCCCAGCAGGCTGCGCATGCCGCCAATGATGACCATCGCCAGCAGCTCGCCGGAAAACGCGATCGAAATGGGATCGGCGGATGCAAACCGGTGATGGAACGCGAACAACACGCCTGCAACGCCGGTCAGCGTCGCCGAAGCTACGTAGGCAATCTGCTTGTAGCGCTGCGTCGCATAGCCGATGAAGCGTGCGCGTTGCTCGTTCTCGCGGATGGCAAGCAGAACCGAGCCGATGGGTGAAGCATGGAAGCGGGTGAGGGCATACACCACCGTGAGTCCGAATGCCGCCACCAGTACGTAATAGACCCACGGGTTTTCCAGATTCACGCCGAACCATTGCGTACGAGTCACGCCACCCAGGCCATTTTCGCCGCCGGTGAATGCG
The DNA here is from genome assembly GCA_046594415.1 of Casimicrobiaceae bacterium. Taxonomy (GTDB): domain Bacteria; phylum Pseudomonadota; class Gammaproteobacteria; order Burkholderiales; family Casimicrobiaceae; genus VBCG01. Next base: position 5,064 of record JBKJSU010000582.1, read on the forward strand.
GTCCAGCGAAAGGCTATTGCGTAAGTCAGCGCGGCAAACGCGAGCGTGAGCAGCGAGAAGTAAACGCCGCGCCGACGCAGGACGAGAAAGCCTACGAGCACCGACGCTACCAGCAGGAAAAGGAGGGCGAAGAGTCCAGGAAACACCATCGAACCGCTGAACCAGTGCCGCTGCGCCAGTGCGGCGGCGTAGGCGCCCAGCCCGAACCATGCACCATGACCGAACGAAACGAGCCCGGTGTGACCGACCAGCAGATTGAGCGCCATGCAGGCGATCGCGAAGATCACCACGTCGGTGGCGCTGGTGAGCGTCAGCCCGCCGGCCAGAAGTGCAAACGGCAGGATCGCACTCGCGATCGCGGCCAGGATGACGGGGGATTTGTGCAGCGTCATTCGAAACGTTGGATGCGTTCGCCGAAGAGTCCGCGCGGCCTGACCAGCAGTACAAGCACCATCAGCAGATACATGGAAGCCTCAGCGGCGGGCGGGAAGAAATAGATGGTCAGTCCGCGCACCACGCCGACAATCAGCGCGGCCCATACGACGCCCCAAAACGAACCCAGTCCGCCGATTACGACCACGACGAATGAGGCTGTCAGGATGTCGGCCCCCATGGCCGGATGCACGCCGGTGATCGGGGCCATCAAGACGCCGGCCAGTGCCGCCAGCGCGACGGCGAGCGCAACCACGCTCGCCATGTAGGGCGTGAGCGAGATCCCCAACGCCGCCACCATATCCGGGTTCTGCACGCCCGCCCGTACCACCCGGCCGAACGGCGTGCGTTGCAGCAGCCACCACAATCCTCCAACGGCGACCACGGCTACGGCGAGCATCAGCAGCCGGTATTTCGAATAGATGAAATCGCCGAGGAAGACCTGACCCTTGAGCAACGGGGGAATCGAAAATGGAATGGGGGCTGCGCCAAAGATCCAGCGCAGCGCCTGCTCGGCCACCATGGCGAGACCGAAGGTGAGCAGCAGACCAAGTGCGGGATCCTCACGGTAGAACCGGCGAAACAGAAACCTTTCGACGAGCAGCCCGAGCAGCGCCACCGCGACCGGGGACAGCACGAGCGCCCCGGCAAACCCCAACATGTCGGCCAGCTTGACCGCAAAGTACGCGCCGAACGCATAGAACGCACCGTGCGCGAGATTGACCAGCCCGCCCAGTGAAAAAATGAGCGTGAGGCCGAGCGCGATCAGCAGGTAATACGCGCCCGCCAGCAGGCCGTTGATTACCTGCTCGAGGACTTCCAGAAACATCAGCGCCGCCGCCTGCGCGTCGCCGAAGCGAGTGCGCAGGGGCGCGAAGTGGAGCGCAAGCTCAGGCCGGCATCGTGCAGTTGTTTTCCTCACGCGTGGGCGCGATCACTTCGAGACTCTGATTGGCGACGGGTACCGGCGCCGACAGATTGAACAGGTCCCATTTGTCCTTGACCTCGGCCGCGGGCTTGAACGTGATGGTGTACATCTCCTGCATCAGTTGGTGGTCCCAGTTGCGGTAATAGCCCTCGCGCGACTTCAGGATGTCGAACTTGGCGCCTTTTTCCAGGTGCTCGACGATCTTGGTGGAATCCGTTGTCTTGAGCTCGTTCATGGCCTGCGCAATGTGTTTGGTCGACATGTAGTCGCCCCACGCCTGATTTTCGGGCGGCTTGCCATATTTTTTGGTGAACGCCTCGGTAAAGCGCTGCGCCGACGGCGTCTTGACTTGCGAATCCCACACCAGCGGCCAGTTGCCGACGACATTGCCCTTGCCCACGCCCCACGCGATCGCGGTATCGAAGCCGAAGCCGGCCACGGGGAACGGCAGCCCGAATTCAAGGTACTGCTTCATGAAATTGCCGATCTGGGCGCCGGCAAGATTGGAAATCACCAGGTCAGGTTTGGCGTTGCGGATCTTGAGCAGGTAGGGCGAAAAATCGGCGGCGTCCGTCGGCACCAGTTCGTCCGCGGCAAAGGTACCGCCGTTGGCCACCATGAAGCGCTTGGCGACTTTGAGCAGGTCGTGGCCAAACGCATAATCGGCAGTCAGGCTGTACCATTTTTTGCCCTTGACCATGCCGTCGCGCAGCAATGCTTGCCCTTCGGCGCCGACGTACATGCTGTTGGCGGCTTCGGTATGGAACATGTAGCGGTTGCAGGCCTTGCCGCGCAACTCGTCGGAGTTGCAGCCGGTGTTGAAGAACAGCGTGCGATTGCGTTGCGCCACCTGGGCGATGGCCAGCCCCGATGCCGAGCTGATTTCGCCGACGATCGCGACCACTTTGTCGCGCTCGATCAGGCGCTCCGCTTTGGTGGACGCCGTCTGCGGATTGACGCTGTCTTCCGCGATCAACTCGATCTTGCGACCCATGATGCCACCGGCGGCGTTGAGCTCGTCTACTGCGAGATTGACACCCATCACCGCATATTCGCCGAGCGGTCCCAGGAATCCCGTGCGCGGGGTCAAGTGGCCGATCCGGACGACGTCGGATTGGCTGCGCACGATGGCGGGAAATCCGAGCGTTCCAAGTGCCGCAGCGGCCCCGGCTCCCTGCAACAACGTGCGACGACGACGACTGATCGGCGGACGAATCATGATGCCTCCTTGACGTGGACGAAACGCGGGACACGTTGGCTCGTGGCGGCCGGTTGATCGTATCCGACGGAACTTGTAACCGCGATCGCAGTTATAGTCCCAAGGGTACTGTCTTGTCCAGCGCGGGGTGCCACCGCAAGCGGTCAGGTTGCGGCTAGGCCAGACGCCAACGCAAACGCAAACGACAGCATGCTGATCGAGCCGACCGCAATGCCGTCGGTGATGATCTCGAAACGATCATCCGGGCGTCGCGCACCCGTCACGTAAAGGAGCGGAAGGTAGTGCTCCGGTGTGGGCACGGAGAGTTGCGCGGGCTCGCCCAGCGCAAGCGGATCCACCAACGGCGCGTTCTCGCCGCGCTCAAGCAACGCGCGGACGTCGTCGTTGAACTGCGTGGCCCACGGGTACGGCGCGCTGTCGTCTCCCCAGCGGATCAGACCCAGGTTGTGCACGACGTCGCCGCTGCTCATGATCAGCACGCCTTCATCGCGCAGTGGGGCCAGTCGCCGCCCGAGATCGAAGTGAAATGCACCCGGCTGCGTGCGGTCGATCGAAAGTTGCACGA
>JBKJSU010000004.1:0-2764 GCA_046594415.1 Casimicrobiaceae bacterium
CTCCACCGCCACCACCGCCGTGGCGCGCCTGACCAGGATCGGGAACAGCTTCAGGCTCGCGGCCGTGACCACCCCCAGCGTCCCCTCCCCGCCGATGAAGAGCTGCTTCAGGTCGTAGCCGGTATTGTCCTTGCGCAGGCCGCGCAGGCCGTCCCAGATCTCGCCATCGGCCAGCACCACTTCGAGTCCCAGCGCAAGCTCGCGCGTATTGCCGAAGCGCAGTACTGCAGTGCCGCCGGCGTTGGTCGACAGATTGCCGCCGATGGTGCAGCTGCCCTCGGACGCAAGCGACAACGGAAACAGCAGACCTGCTGCCCTCGCGGCCGCCTGCACGGCGGCAAGCGTGGCGCCGGCCTCGACGGTGATCGTGGCATTGGCCGTGTCCACCGCACGCACGCGCTGCATGCGGGTCAGCGCCAGCACGATCTCGCCGGCGCCGGCGCGGGGAATGGCGCCGCCGCAAAGGCCCGTATTGCCACCCTGCGGCACGATGGCCACGCCGACCTCGACGCAGGCGCGCACCACGGCGGCGACCTCCGCGGTGGTGCCCGGACGGACGACCGCCAGCGCGTTGCCGCGATAACGGCCTCGCCAATCGACATAGAAGGGTTCGACGTCCGCCGGTGCGGACAGCACATGCGCGTGGCCGACGATTGCGGCGACGCGGGCCAACAGTGTTGCACCGGACTCCGCCATAGTGGAGGATAGTAACAAATACGCGCCGCCAATCCTGGAGCGCGCGCTTTGGAGGACACCGCGATGGCCGATCAGCAAGGACCCGGCAAACCCGCGGGCGACGCGCCCGCTTTCTCGCCGCAGGATGCCATGGGCTTCCTGCAGCGCATGTGGAATCCGCTGGGGCTGGCCCTGCCGGGCTTCCCCGGTGCCGGCGCGGCCCCTGGCGCCACGATGCCGCCGGGCATGCCCTTCGGCAATCCGGCCGCGCTGTTCGCGGCACTCGATCCGGCTGAAATCGACCGCAAGATCACCGAATTGCGGGTGATTGAAAACTGGTTGACGATGAGCGTCAGCATGATGCAGATGAGCATCAAGACCATGGAACTGCAGAAAGCCTCCGTGGAAGCGATGCGCGGCTCGGCGCCCCCGTCCCGTCCTTGACCCGACCGTAACGCGAGGCTCGACCCGATGCAGTTCACCACCGCGGCATTCGCCAACAATGGCGTCATTCCCGGCGACTATGCGTTTGCGGTAATCGACCCCGCAACCCACATCCGCCTGTCCACCAACCGCAATCCGGATTTCGCGTGGAGTGGCACGCCGCCGCACACGCGCTCGCTGGCGCTCCTGTGCCACGATCCCGATGTGCCGTCGAAGGGCGACGACGTGAACCAGGAAGGCCGCATCGTGCCGGCGTCGCTGCCGCGCGTGGATTTTTTCCACTGGGCGCTGATCGACATCCCGTCGACGGTGCATTCGATCACCCGCGGCGCGCATTCCAACGGCGTCACCGCGCGCGGCAAGCCCGGCCCCAAGGCGCCCGGCAACATGCGCCACGGCACCAACGACTACACCGGCTGGTTTGCCGGCGACACGGCGATGGGTGGGGACTATCACGGCTATGACGGGCCGTGCCCGCCTTGGAACGACGCGATTCCGCATCGCTACATCTTCACGCTTTACGCGCTCGACATCTCCCACCTCGATGTGCCGGCGGCCTTCGACGGTCACGCGGTGCGCGAGGCGATGCAGGGGCACGTCCTGGCCGAGGCCACCATCACCGGGCGCTACACGCTCAACCCGGCGGTGACGCTCTAGCAGCGGGCGCGCGCGCCGAACGTCAGGGCTGCGCGAAGTCCCGCGCACCCGTCTGCCACAACAGGAACGCCATCACATCGGTGCTCTCGTCGACCATCTGGTCGAGCGTGCCGCTGCCGTGGCCGCCGTCGAATTCAACGCGCAGCAACACCGGCTTGCCGCCGCCGCCGGGTCCCGCGTTGACCGCCTGCAGGCGCGCCGCCATCTTGCCCGGGTCCCACGGCTCGACGCGGGGGTCGTTGTAGCCGGTGGTGAAGAGCGCGGCCGGATAGCGCACGCCGTCGCGCAATCGCGCGTAGCTGCTCATCGCCAGCAGGTCGCGAAAGCCTTCGGGGGTGGTCACACTGCCGAATTCGGCGGCGTTGCCGGGGCCTACCATGCCCGTTTCGCTGCGTAGCGTGTCGTGCAAGCCTGCCTGGCTGACCATCGCCGCAACGAGTTCCGGCGCGTCGATGATCGCGTTGCCGGCCGTGACACCGCCGGCACTGCCGCCGGTGATCGCAAGACGCGCCGGCGTCGTCCAACCCGCCTGCACCAGCCAGTGGCCGACAGCGATGGCATCGCGCCAGCTGTTGGCCTTGGTGGACTTGAATCCGCCCCGGTACCACGCATTGCCCAGTTCGCCGCCGCCACGCACGTGCGCCACCACGAGGACGCCGCCGCGCTCGATCCACGCCAGCAGCGATGGCCAGAAGTAGGGCTCCTGGCTGGATCCGTAGGCGCCGTAGGCATCGAGCATCACGCGCGCGCTGCCGTCCTTCGGCTGCGTCCGCGCATGCACGATCGACACCGGCACCAAGGTGCCGTCGTGGCTGCGCACGCTCGCCTGCGTGGACGTGACGCCCGACCAGTCGACCCGCGCGGGGGGCAAGAGCGGCGTGCGCGTGACCGCGCCGGTCTTGCCGTCCACGGCGAAATAGGCCGGCGCCTCGGTCCATCCGGTGAGCCGCAGCAACGCGCCCGGATGCATGGGCTCGATCACGCGCTC
>JBKJSU010000354.1:0-4303 GCA_046594415.1 Casimicrobiaceae bacterium
GTCGGCAGGAGCGGCGGCGCTTCGAGCATCGGCACCAGAACCTCCGGCATGGCGGCGGACGCCGCATCGTCGAGCCCCGAAGGCGGTACCGCGTCGCCGTCCGGCACAAGGAGGTCGGGCTGTGCAGGCATCGGGGGGGGCACTGCCGTCGGCGCGGACGCCGGGGGGGGCACCGCCGTTGGCGCGGGCGCCGGCGCAGCCGTCTCGGGTGCCGTCGCAACCGCCGGCGATGCCGGCGCCGCGCCGGCGCCGAGTTCCGCAAAGTTGCGCAGGTCGGCCGCCATCTCGGCCGCGTCGCGGTAGCGCTCCGCAGGATCCTTGGCCAGTGCCGTCGCCACGATGAAATCGAACGCATGCGGGATGTTGCGATTGCGGCTGCTGGGCGCCATCGGCATCACGCTCAGGATCTGGTAGAGCAGCGAGTTGAGATCGTTGCCGATGAAGGGCGGCAGCCCAGTCAGCATCTCGTACAGCACCGCGCCCAGCGAAAAGATGTCGGAGCGCCCGTCGACATGATCGCCACGCACGCGTTCGGGCGAGATGTACTTGGGCGAGCCGAACACGGTCCCCGCCATCGTGCGCGTGCCGCTCGGCATCGACGCAATGCCGAAGTCAGTGATCTTCACCAGGCCGTTGTCCAGCACCATGATGTTGGCAGGCTTGATGTCGCGATGCACGATGCCTTTCGCGTGCGCGAACGCGAGCCCGTCGGCAATCTGCGCGGCGATGTCCGCGATCCGCGCAATGGGCAGTACCGTGCCGGAATCGAGAATCTCGCGCAGCGACTGCCCGCCCAGGAATTCCATTGCGATGTAGGCGACGTTGCCGCTCTCGCCGACGTCGTGGATCGTGACGATGTTGGGGTGATTCAGTCCGCCCGCCGAGCGCGCCTCGCGAAAGAAGCGCTGGCGATAGGAAAGCGCTTCGGCGCCGACCTGCTCCACGCCGATGGTCTTCAGCGCGACCAGGCGGTCGATCAGCGGATCGCGCGCTTTGTAGACGACACCCATGGCGCCGCTGCCAAGCTCCGCCAGGACCTCGTAACGGCTGATCTGCAACGGCTGCGCGGTTGTAGTCATGGTCGCATGCACTTTACGCCCGTCCCGAATGACGGAAGGCTTCGCGTACCGTCGCGCGGGCGACCGCCTGCCATCGGCGCGCGCGCAACGGCGCAATTTTCGTTGGATCGGACCGCCGCCTGCATGGGATACTTTTCTACGCGCACGCCTTTTCCCCGTATCGACCGGACCATCCCTGCCAGCGTCTCCTGCCCACACCGAACCATGTCACACCTGATCATCGAAGCTGCTGGCCTCACCGACGTCGGCAGCGTCCGCCAGTACAACGAGGACAGCATCATGCTCGCTGCCGAGCGCGGCCTCATGCTGCTGGCCGACGGCATGGGCGGTCATCGCGCCGGCGAGGTGGCCAGCCGGATGGCCATCGAATCGTTGCTGACCACGCTCCACGACAAGGTGGCGCTGTTCAGCCCGGATGACGATCCCGTTTCAATGCGCCCGGTCGTCGAACAAAGCATAATCCGCGCCAATGACGAGATCTTTGCTGCGGCGCATTCCAACCCGAACTGGCACGGGATGGGCACCACGCTCGCCGTGACCGTCTTCCATGGCCACCGCGTCACCTTGGCCCACGTCGGCGACTCGCGCATCTACCGACTCCGCTTCAACCGGCTGCAACTCCTGACCCGCGACGATTCGCTGCTGCGTGACCAGGTGGAACTGGGCCTGATCGCCGTCGCCGACGCCGGTGGCTCGCACAACCGCAATCTCGTCACCCGGGCCGTCGGTATCGAAGCCCGGGTGAAGCCGCACCTGCGCGACGACGAAATCCTGGCCGGCGATCTCTACCTGCTGTGCTCCGACGGGCTCAACGATCTCGTCGACGACAGCGACATCGAACTGATCATGAATTCGCTCAAGGTCAATCTTCCGCTGGCGGTCCACCATCTGGTGCAGGCGGCCAAGGACAACGGGGGCCACGACAACATTTCCGCGATCCTGGTTCGCCTGCGCGAAGCAGCGCCCGCCGAAGCGCGCCGCGGATGGCTGGCCCGTCTGCTCACATGGTTTCGCCCGGGATCGGGTGGCTGACGATGGCCAAGCTCGTTCTCAGCACCGACGGCACCGTGGTGTTCCAGTACTTCCTGGACAATGAGCGCCTCGGTATCGGCCGGCGCGCGCTCAACCAGGTAGTGATCGACGACCCCGCGGTCAGCCTCGCGCATGCGGTCGTCGTGCCAGTGGGCAACGACCACATCCTCGAGGACCTGGGCAGCGCCAGCGGCACGTTCGTCAACGGGAACCGCGTCGAACGCCACATTCTGCAGCACGGCGACGTGGTCGAATTCGGCAGGTACAACCTGCGCTACATGAATCCGCGCGCGTCGGCCGAAACGGATCTCGATCGCACGATGATCTTCGCCGGACTGCAGGCGCGGGGCGCGCAGGCGCCGGACGATCCGCGGCCGTCACCCGAGAGCCTGCGCATCCCCACCGCGCGGCCCGCGCGCATCCGCACGCCGAAGGCGCGCGTGGTGTTCACGGCGGGGCCGCGCGCGCGCAGCACCGTCGAGCTCGATCGCGTGGTCACGATGTTTGGCAAGCCGGGCGTGCGGATGGCGGTCGTCACGCGGCGACCGCATGGTTTCTTCATCACCCACGTCGAAGGAGACCGCTATCCCCGCGTGAACGGGAGACGCATCGATGCGGAACCTCGGCAGCTGCGCGGCGGCGATGAGTTCGAGGTCGGGGACGAGCGGGTGGAATTCAAGCAGGACTAGCGGGGCGGCTTCGCGCCGGTGACATAGCGTTGTTCCAGCGCGTCATACGCCGGCTTGTCCACCAGCCGCTGCCGCTCCTCGAACGTGGCGAGTTGATGCCTGACGCGGTCGAGTTCGCCGTCGCGCCGCAACGCGCCGAGCGCGTTCTGCATGCCCCATAGCGCGCCCTGCAATGCGGCGTTGGCGTAGAGCACCATCCCGAAGCCCATGCGCTGCAGTTCGGCGCGAGGCACCAGCGGCGTCCTGCCGCCGAAGACGAGGTTCACGACCTGCGGCACGGGCAGGTCGGCCGCGATGTGCGCGAGTTCCGACACGCCCACGGGTGCCTCCACAAACGTGGCGTCCGCACCCGCCTCCGCATACAGCCGCGCGCGATCCAGCGCCGCCGCGAGGCCCTCGATCGCACGCGCATCGGTGCGCGCGATGACCTGGAAATCCGCGTCGCGGCGCGTGTCGACGGCCGCACGGATCTTCTGCGCCATTTCCGCCGCCGGGATCACGTCCTTGCCTTCGAAGTGTCCGCACTTCTTCGGGAACACCTGGTCCTCGATCTGGATGCCGTTGGCGCCGCTGCGCTCCAGCACGCGCACCGTGCGCACCGTGTTGACCGGATTGCCGAAGCCCGTATCCGCATCGACGATCAAGGGCAGGTCGACGACGTCGCGGATCGCGGCCACGTGGCCCGCGAGTTCGGACAGCGTGACGAGCCCGAGATCGGGCACGCCGAGGTTCATGTTGGTGACGCCCGCGCCGGTGACGTAGATGGCCTCGAAGCCGAGATCGGCAATCACGCGCGCCGCCAGCGCATTGGCCGCGCCTGGCACGATGGGCGCGTTGCGCCGCTGCAGCATCTGTTTCAGCACGGTGCCGGGCGACGCGCGATCGGCCATCATGAATTCTTCCGGTTGCGTGGACGGGGAAAACTGCGGAATCGCGAATCGTCAGGACGACGGGCGGGACCGGGCGGCGCCTGCGCGCAGCAGCATCATGCGCTGCCGCTCCGCATTGGCAAGATGCGCGCGCATCGCGCGCCGCGCGCCGGCCGCGTCCCGGTTGCGGATGGCCTCCAGCACTGCACGGTGTTCCGCGATGTTGTCGCGCTTGCGCCCGCGGGTGACGAACAATTGCTCCATGCGCACGTTGAGCGGCTGTCCGCCCTCCGCCCACAGTCGTTCGATGACCAGCGCCAGCGCGCTGTTGCCACTGGCCGCAGCGATGCACAGGTGGAACTCGCGGTCTGCTGGCGAGCGCATGCGGTTGGCGCGCATGTCGGCGGCAAGGCGCTCGAAGGCATTGGCCATGGCCTTGAGCTGCGCGGGTGTTGCGTGGCGCGCCGCCAGCGCGGCCGCTTCGACCTCCACCAGGCGGCGCGTGCGCAGCACGTCAAACGGCGAAATTTCGGTCGACGCCCGGGCGCGCGAGGCGCGACGCGCCGGCGCCTTGGCAACGTAGGCGCCCGATCCAATCCTGATGTCGACGCGCCCCTGCATCTCGAGCGCGCCC
>JBKJSU010000382.1:0-2633 GCA_046594415.1 Casimicrobiaceae bacterium
GGGCTGCGACACGATGAGCCGGTTGACCGGCAACACGCCCAGCAATTTCTCCTCGCGGTCGACGACGAAGATCTGGTCGGTCTGCGAGGGCAGTTCGTCGAAGCGGCGCAGGTAGCGAAGCACCACTTCGAGCGTCACGTCGGGGCGCACCTGCACGTCCTCGAAATCCATCAGTGCCCCGACCATGTCGTCCTCGAATGACATCGCCGCGCGCAACTGCTCGCGCTCCTCCACCGGCAGGCTGGAGAAGACGTCGTCCATCACCTCCTGCGGAAGATCCGGCGCGAGCTCGGCGATTTCCTCGGCGTCGAGGGTCTCGGCGGCGGCCACCAGTTCTTCGGTGTCCATCGACGAGATCAGCGACTCGCGGACCGCGTCGGAGACCTCGATCAGGATCTCGCCGTCACGTCCGGCGCGGACCAGGTCCCATATGTAAAGGCGCTCGTCGAGAGGCAGCGCTTCGAGAACGTAGGCGATGTCGGCCGGATGCAGCCGGTCGAGCTTGCGCTGGAGTTGCGCCTTGTTCTGCCGGGTGACCAGGCTCTCGACGAGCTCGCCGCGGACTTCGTGCCCGCCTAGCGGCGCGTGCTCCCGCTGCTCATGGACGAGACCTTCCACCAGCCTGTGCTTGCGCAGCAGTGCGGTGATTTCCGCCAGTGCGTCCTGCACGCGTTCGCGTGCTTGGGGGCGCTCGACGGACTCGGAGTCGAGGGTTTCGGGCATGGGACGGCAGCGTGCAAGGGCTGGTTGGGGCTCTGGTGGGAAGGCCCGCATTCTAACCGCATGGGACGATTAAAGCCCGCGATGTGGCTGTAGGCGAGGCTTCAGCCTCGCAGGTAATGCGCGGCGGTGAACCCGCGAGGCTGAAGCCTCGCCTAGGAGATTGCGTAGGGGATTGCCAACGGTATTGCCGATGGGCCCAATTACGGCAGCTCCGCCGACCCCATCCGCGCCAGGATGATCCCGATCTTGCGATTGAGACCCGGCGCACCCTGGTTGCGCTCGTAGAAGCGCGGATTGGGCGCCATGGCCGCCAGCCGTGCCGCCTGCTCGGCCGACAGCTGCGCCGCCGTGGTGCCGAAGAGCTGCTTCGCGGCCGCCTCGGCGCCAAAGGTGCCGTTGCCCCATTCGATCACGTTGAGATAGATTTCAAGAATGCGCTTCTTCGGCAGCAGCGCCTCCAGCATCACGGTGATCACCGCCTCCTCCGCCTTGCGCCAGTAGCTGCGCGATGGCGTCAGGAACAGGTTCTTGGCGAGCTGCTGCGTGATGGTGGACCCACCCGCCACCACGCGGCCTTTTTTCTGGTTCTTTTCCATCGCCAGCTGGATGCCGTCCCAGTCGAAGCCCTCGTGGTCGACGAACTTGGCGTCCTCGGCCGCGATCATCGCGCGCTTCAGGTTGTTGGAAATGCGCTCGTAGGGCACCCACGCATACCGCAACGGCGCCTTGGGATTCTTCGCGTGCAATTCGTCCATCCGGTACGCCATGAACGACGTCTCGCCCACCGGATGATCGCGCCACCACAGGATGTGTGCTGCATACCAGCCCTGCAGCAGGAGCAGTGCCAGCGCCAGCGCGCCGAGGGTCCACGCCACCCCGCGCAGCACGCCGCCGCGTCGCGCGCTCGCCATCAGCCCGGCGGCCGCAGCAGCGCGAAGATGGACCGCGTGTCCGGGCGGACGCCGCGCCACAGCGCGAAGCTCTCGGCCGCCTGCTCGATCAGCATGCCGAGGCCGTCGGCATCACGCGCGGCGCCCGCGGCACGCGCCCAGCGCAGGAACGTGGTGGGCGCGTCGGCGTAGATCATGTCGTAGGCAAACGCGCCCGGGCGAAACAACCCCGGCGGCCACGGCAGGCCGGCCTCTCCCGCAAGACCGGCGCTGGTGGCGTTGATCACGACATCGAAATCCTGGCCGGCAAGTGCTGCAGGCGCCACCGCCCGCAGCGGTCCGCGGGGCGAAAAAATCATGGCCAGCGCGTCGGCCTTGGCGGCGGTGCGATTGGACAGCGTCACCGAGCGCGGCTGCTGCGCGAACAGCGGCACGAGGATGCCGCGCGCGGCGCCGCCTGCCCCCAGCACCAGCACGTCGCGCCCGGCCAGCGGCACGCGCCGGTTGTGCGTGAGGTCGTGCACGATGCCGGCGCCGTCGGTATTGTCGGCATACCAGCCGTCACCATCGAGCTTTAACGTGTTGCAGGCTCCCGCAGCGAGTGCGCGATCGCTGGCGGTGTGCGCCAGCGCGAACGCCTGCAACTTGAACGGGACCGTGACGTTGAGTCCCATACCGCCGTGCGCGGCAAACGCATCAACCGCCGCGACGAACCCATCCAGTGGCGCCAGCAGGCGCTCGTAGGTCATGCGCTGGCCGGTGCTGGCCGCAAACGCCGCGTGGATCTGCGGCGACTTCGAATGCGCGACGGGGTTGCCGATAACGGCGTAGCGGTCCATGGCGGCAGCCGTCCGTCAATTGGAGACGAGTGCGTCGGACTTGGTAAAGGTCCACGTGCGCGTGATGTGCAGGATGTCGGTGTCGCGTTTGATATCCGGCGGGAACGCGGCGAAGGGGCCGGACATTTCGACGATCCTGATCGCAGCGGCGTCGAGCAACCGGTTGCCCGACGTGCGATTG
>JBKJSU010000374.1:0-4356 GCA_046594415.1 Casimicrobiaceae bacterium
GCGTGGGATGAGCCCCATCCCGACCTGTGGACCGCGGCAGGCCAGGCGTTCCTGCTCGACTGGCTCAACACGCCGCTGCCCGAACATCGGCGCAGTCCGTGGCTCACGCGGCTTGCCCATGCGCTGTATCGCCGCCGCCCGGACCTGCAGGCCGCGTTTCCCGACGTGACCGGCAAGCACGGCCGCGGCTTTGCGCAGTGGCTGGTCGAGCACGCGGGCGAGCAGGAGAAGGTGCCCGAGGCGTTCATCGCACCGGTGCGCGCCGCGTTGGCGGGTGGGCAGGTCGCGGGCGACGGGCCCGATGCGGCGTCGCCCGCTGACGCGCCGGGCAGTGCAACTGTCGGCGAAACGTCGGGCGCCCTGCGCGCGGTGTATCGCGTGGCGTACCGCGCCGCGTGGGGATTGCGTGCTGCGGTGAAGCCACTGACGTCGCAGGCGTTCCGCCATCGGGTGCGCCATGCGCTGATGCGCCGCGCCTATTTCGACGACAGTTACGTCACGCCGCCGCTGGTCACGCCGGCGTCGGCCGCAGGCGGTGGCGTCATCGTGGCGGGGTCGCCCGGCGCCGTCGTTTATGCGGCCCACGCGCCGGAGGCGCGTTCACGCCGGCTGGATGAGGATGCCGGCATCAACGTGATTGGTTACCTGACAGCGGAGAGCGGTGTCGGCGAGTGGGCGCGTTCCACGCTGCGGGTGCTGAAGGCGGCGTCCGTGCCCGTGGCCACGATCAATTTTCGCGTCGGCAACATGTCGCGCATGAACGAGGAGCTGCCCGACGTCGAGCGCACGCAGCATCTGCACGCGATCAACCTCTTCCAGATCAATGCCGACCAGATGCAGGTGGCGCACGCCAGTCTCGGCGCGTCGTTGTTCGAAGGGCGCTACAACATCGGCTGCTGGGCGTGGGAGTTGGGCGAGTTTCCCGATGCATGGCTGCCGGCGTTCGATTATCTCGATGAGATCTGGGCACCTTCGGCATTTTGCCAGCAGGCCTTTGCCGCGAAGGCGCCGGTACCGGTGGTGCGCATGCCGCTGTGCGTGGAAGCGCCGGACGTTGCGCCCGATCGGCTTCGCTTCGGCCTGCACGCCGATGAAATCGCGTTCCTGGCGATGTGCGATGTGCTGAGCGTGCCCGAGCGCAAGAATCCGCTGGGCGTGGCCGAAGCCTTCAAGCGCGCGTTTCCGGGGGGCGAGCGCGTGCGCCTGCTGTTCAAGATCGGTAACCTCGAGTACCAGCCGGATCTCAAGGCGCGGCTCGCCGCGTTGATGCGCGACGATCCACGGATCACGCTGCTCGACGGCTACCTCGCCCGCCCGATGCTGTGGACGCTGATGGCCAGCGTCGACAGTTTCGTGTCGCTGCATCGGGCCGAGGGCTTCGGCCTCGGCATGGCCGAGGCGATGGCCTGCGGCAAGGCGGTGATTGCCACCGGTTGGTCGGGCAACGTGGACTTCACCCGCGTCGACAATGCATTGCTGGTCGACTACCGCTTGACGGAATTGACGCGGGACGCCGGCCCGTATCGCCGCGGCCAGCATTGGGCCGAGCCCGACCTCGACGGGGCGGCACAATACATGCGCGACGTGGCCTCTTCGCCGGCGCTGCGAGCGCGCCTGCGGGTGCGCGGCCTTGAAACGGTGGCAGCGGAACTGGCGCCGGCAGCGCAGGCGGCGTTCATGCGTACCCGCCTTGCCACGATCCACGCAATCCTCGATGCGCGCGCGGAGTAGGATGCGCGAAACGCTTGCATGCGTTGCCGCAACCTGGCTGACGATCGCAAGCACGACGCAGGATGGACACCCGCAATCTTTGTGTTTCGACCGTGGGAGGACGTGATGATGCGAACGCTGCTGCGCGCGACGATGGCGGTGCTGGCGATGTTGTCGGCCTGTTCCGCCGTTGCCCAATATCCCAACAAGCCCGTGAAGCTGGTGGTGCCGTTCATCGCCGGGTCCGCGCCGGATGTGCTGGCGCGCAACGTCGGCGAAAAGCTGGGCGCGCGCCTCGGCCAGCCGGTGGTCGTCGAAAACAAGGGCGGGGCGGGCGGCAACGTCGGCGCCGAATACGCGGCCAAGCAGTCCGCGGATGGGTACACGCTGATGCTGGCCACGTCGTCGCACCTGGTCAATCCCAGCCTGTACGGCAAGGTGGGCTACGACCCGGTGAAGGACTTCGCGCCGATCGCACTGCTGATCAAGATGCCATCGCTGCTGATCGTGCCGAATGACTTGCCGGCCAGGTCGGTGCCGGAATTGATCGCACTGGCCAAGGCGAAGCCTGGGTCGATGAACTTCGGCTCCGGCGGCAATGGCAGCCAGGCGCATCTGGCCGGCGCGATGTTCAAGACCGCGGCGGGCATCGATGTCGTGCATGTGCCGTACAAGGGCGCGCCCGAGATCATCACGTCGATGCTGTCGGGGCAGACGCAGTTCGGGTTTCCGACGTTTTCGACCGCGCTGCCGCAGGTCAAGGCCGGCAAGCTGCGGGGATTCGCGGTGACCGGTCCCAAGCGCCACCCACTGTTGCCTGACGTGCCGACGCTGCTCGAGGCGATGCCCAACGGCTTCGATCTCGAGGCATGGTTCGGCATCTGGGCGCCGGCCGGAACGCCGGCCGACATCGTGAAGAAACTCAACGCCGAGATCGTCGCCGTGCTGGCGGATCCGGAGTTTCGCGCCAAGCTCGCCGCCGACGGCAGCGAGGTGGTGGTGGCGGGCACGCCGGACGAATTCAGCGGCTATGTCAAGAGCGAAACCGCGAAATGGGCGCGCGTGGTGAAGGAGTCCGGCGCCAGGATCGACTGAACAGGCGGCCCCGGCATCGCTCAATACATCGTGGGCAATTTGAAATACTCGACGCGATCGATCGACACGACGGGCACTTCGTTTACGTCCACGCCCTGCAGCAGCTTCAGCGGAATGGCCGCACCGGCGCCTCCGCGGGCCCACACCTTGCGGTAGAACTCCGGTTGCGAGCGAACGCCTTCGCCACCCACGCCGAGGATGATGTCGCCGACCTTGACGCCGGCCAGGTCCGCCGGTCCGTCAGGCGATACGCGGCTCACCACCAGCCGGCCCTGCACTTCGTCGGTGGCAACACCCAGCCACGGACGCGCCGGACCGGCGCGGCGACCTGCGTTGATCATGTCCGCCATGATCGGCTTCAGGAGATCGATCGGCACGAACATGTTACCCGGCACCTTCGGCTCTTCCAGCGTGGCGTCGCGCACGATCAGCGACCCGACGCCGAGCAGCTTGCCGTCCTTGTCGAGCAAGGCGGCGCCGCTCCAGTTGAGAATCGGTGGGCTGGTGAAGATCGCCTGGTCGAGCGCGTATTCCCAACTGCCCGAGAACGGGCGCTTGCTGACGACGAAGGCAAAGGAGATGCCATCCTCGCCGATCGACGCGATCATCACCGGGTCGCGCTCGGTCACCCGGGTCGAATCGCCGAACACCACGGGCTTGACGTCGAGCGGGGCCAGCGTGCGCACGAGGCCGAAGCCGGTGGCGTGGTCATAGCCGACGACCTTGGCGGCGAGCGTGCGCCCCTTGCTGTCGACCACCGTCACTGCCTCGGCCTCGACGATCAGGTAGCCGATCGTCAGGATCAGCCCCTTGTCGCCGATGACGATGCCGGTGCCTTCGCGTTCGGGGCCGAGCGTTGCGGAACTGCGGGCTTCGGGCGTGGCGCGGACGTTGACCTTGACGATGGCGGCGAAAAGTTTCTCGGCGTCGACCTCGGTCACGGCTTTCCTGGCGGGGGGCGACGGCTTGGACTGGGCCAGCAGGGACGGTGGCGCGGCGGCCAGCAACAGCGCCGCCAGCACGAGGGCGAAGGCCCTGCGCAACCGGAATGCGAGGCTTCGAAGCAGTGTCATCACGAACTCCCGCGGTGGAATGGCGGACGATGCGGGCGCCGGTCCGCACTTGCAGGGCGGCGGAGAGCCAACGCTTGCCGTGGCGTTGGTTCCCGCACTGCAACTATAGCGCGGTATGCCGGGAGCGCAACCGGTTGCCGCTGGACATCGGGGCGGTGGTCCTGCGGCCTGTTAACTGTGTGGTGAATTGCGATCGGCCTTCGTATAATCAGCATCCCGTTGGTGCCCGCGATGTTCCGCCAGCCGGGGCGACCATTTCCGCTTCCCTCCTCCCCCACGACTGTCCATGAAAAACGTTCCCGCCGCAAAGTTGATCGACCTCGTCGCTGCCATCATGCAGGCAGGGGGCTCCCATGCCGATGAGGCGCGCACCATCGCAAGCCGTCTCGTCGATTCCAACCTCGTGGGCCACGATTCGCACGGCGTGCTGCGTGTGGGCAAGTATCTCGAATGGGTGCGCGAGGGCTGGTTGAAGCCC
>JBKJSU010000580.1:0-4748 GCA_046594415.1 Casimicrobiaceae bacterium
CAAGGCCACCCAGGATCGATTGCACCAGCGCGGTCACGACCACGCCCAATGCCACGCCGCGGATCGCCTGGCCCGCGAGCCGCACGGACTGCTCGCCGCGTTCGCCCGCAAGACGCCGCCCAAAGCGCAGCACCGACGAGGCCGCCCCTTCGCCGTTGGCGTACAGGACTGCCGCGATGACGATGGTCACCAGGAATTGCACGATCACCATGCCCACCGAACCGGCTTCGGCGGCCATCCATTGCGCGACGCGCCCCACGTAAGGTTGTATCTTGGTGACGAGGCCCAGCCACCCTTCACTCGCGATGTCGCGCCAGACGGCGCCGATCTTGCCGCCGATGACCGGAAGATCCTCGATGTATTGCGGCGGCAGCGGGATCGTCGCGTGCTGCAGGGACCTGGTCCAGATGGCGGCTTCGTCGGAATAGTCCGCGAGCGTGCTCACGGCCACCCAGACCGGCACCACGAAGACCAGCAGCATGGCCAGCGTCATCAGGGCGATCGCCGGCGCCCGCCGCCCGCCCAGCCGGCGCTGCAGCGCCACCAGCACCGGCCAGGTCGCCACGACGATCATCGTCGCCCAGATCAGCGCGCCCAGGAACGGCCGCACAATCCAGAACGACGCAGCGATCAACCCACCTATCGACAATACGGCCAGCGTGGTGCGGGTGATCTCTTGTTTCATGTCCGGGTCTTCGCATGATGGTGGCGGCAAGCGCAGGGAGCGGCTTGACCGGGCGTGGCGCCGGGACAAGCTCGCCGTGACTTTCGGGCTAGGCGTCGTTCGACCAGCGTTCTTCCGCCGCGGCGTCGGACACCCGCGCATCCACCCAGCGTGCGCCGCCGGGGGTGTCCTCTTTTTTCCAGAACGGCGCGCGCGTCTTGAGGATGTCCATGACGAAGCGGCACGCATCGAACGCGTCGCCGCGATGCGCGCTGGTGACGGCCACCAGCACGATCTGGTCCGTGGGGCGCATGGGGCCGACGCGATGGATCACCAAAGCGTCGATGATCGAGAAGCGCCCGCGCGCCTCGTCAACGATCGTGGCGAGCGCCTTCTCGGTCATGCCCGGATAGTGCTCAAGCGTCATCGCCGTGACCGGCGATCCGTCATTCACGTCGCGCACGGTCCCGATGAACGATGCCACCGCACCCACGCGCGGATCCATCCCGCGCAAGGCGGCGATCTCGCGGCCCGCGTCGAAGTCATCGGTCTGGACGCGTACCGGCATCGCCCGCGTACCTTGCGTTCAGCCGCCGGTGACGGGTGGCAGCAGTGCCATCTCGTCGCCGTTGCGCAGCGGCGCGTCGCCGCCGGCCACCGTGTGATTGAGCGCCACCCGCACGGCGCGGCCGGGGGCCAGTTCGTCCGCCCACACGCCGCCGCGTTCGCGCAGCGTGGCGAGCACCGCGGCCACGGTGGGCGCGGCCGCCGGCAGCGCCATGTCCTCGTCGGCGCGACCAAAGGCTTCGCGCAGACGGGCGAGATAGACGAGGCGAATGGTGGTGACGGCAGGCACGGCGGCGCGGGAATCGGGCATGAGGTCCCTCGAAACGGAACCCCGATTATAGGCCGGCTGCGAACCGCGCCACGCGCGTCAGAAGCGGAACTGGACGCCGAACTGGAGCTGGTCGTTTTCCTGCAGCAGCCCGTTGACCGCATCGCCCGGCAGCCGCCCGAAGCGGGCGTATTCGACGCGCAGGCCCAGCGCCTGCGTCATGTCGTAGCGCAGGCCGACGCCATAATTGACGCCGTCGCGATTGCGGCGAACGTCCACGACCGAGCCGGCGTAAAACGACGG
This sequence comes from Casimicrobiaceae bacterium, assembly GCA_046594415.1. Taxonomy (GTDB): domain Bacteria; phylum Pseudomonadota; class Gammaproteobacteria; order Burkholderiales; family Casimicrobiaceae; genus VBCG01. Next base: position 1,803 of record JBKJSU010000580.1, read on the forward strand.
CGCGGCCTCGCTGACGGCGTAGCCCAGGCGGCCGTAGAGCGCGAAGCTCTTGCGGAATTCCCACGTGGTGAAGACATCGGCGTTGAGCGCGCGCGTGGACAAATCGTTGCCGCCGGCCAGCGACAGCCCGACGCCGCGTGCGCGGGCGGACAGCGGCATCGGCACCAGGCGGTCCGCCGTTCCGACGGTGGCCTCGATGCCGAGGTCGTTGCTCCAGCGGTAACCGCCGAAGGCCATCAGGCGCACCCCGCCATCGTCGGCCAGCGGCAAAGCGAACTTGTTCCAGCTGGACGCCAGATGGCCGAACGACAGCCCGAACCCCTCCGCACCCGCCGCGCGCTGCGACACGCCGCCGTAGAAACCACCGGCGCCGGCGGCTGCCGGGCGCTCCTGCGCCTCGGCGAGCGGAGCCGTAACCAGCAGCAGCGCGGTGGCGAGGGAGATAAGTGCAGGATTCGACATGGTTTTTTAGGACGGCGACGACTGCTGAACCCGTCTCGCGCAAAAACCCCGCGAGGCGTCCGGTAACAGGTTTGGTCAATGCCGACGTCCTGAAGTTCAACGTACTCCGGTCGGGGCCGGGAAGTCAATCACACGGGCCAGTCCTGCGCCTTTTCCCGGATAAATGTTGCGATCGCGTCGACGTCGTCGAGGCCGAACACCGGCAGCGTCGACGCGGCCCGGGCCGCCGCCGCATCGTCGGTGGCGATGCCCGCGATGTGGGGGTCATCGAGGTGGAGCGGCGGCTTGCCCACCCCCGGCCGCCAGATCTCGAGCTTGCGCATTGGATAGGCCTTGTAGCCCTCGATCAAGACCAGGGCGCACGGGGAGAGCCGGGACAGCGCCTGCGGCAGCGTAAGCTCGCCATCGCCGCGCAACTCGTGCATCAGCACCCAGCGCACGCCTGAGCTCACCAGCACTTCGGTGCAACCTGCCTGGCGGTGCCGCCAGGAGTCCTTGCCCGGCTGGTCGACATCGAAGGCATGGTGCGCGTGCTTGATGAGCGATACCCGGCCCACCTGCTGCGCCAGGACCGGGATCAGCGCCTCGAGCAGCGTCGTCTTGCCGCTGCCGGACCATCCCGCGAAGCCGAAGATCTTCATGGCGAAAGCAATGCCCTAGCTAGCGACCGAGCACAGCGATCGTGATCGTGATGAGACCCAGGACCAGGTTGACGGCCACCAGCTTCCGTACCAGTGCCATCGCCGCGCCCGCGCGCTCCCACTCGCCTGCCTGCGCGGCGCCGCGCAGGCGGCGGAACGGCCCGGCGACGATATGGGCATACAGCAATACCATCACCACGCCGATGCCGGTCATGGCGTGCACGGCCGAACCCGCTCCCTTCATGCCGCCCAGCAGGTAGATGAGGACCACACCGCTGCCGAGGATGCCGACGATGGCCACCGCCACCCAGGCCAGGAACCGGGCGAGCGTGGCCGCCAGCAGCGGCAGCCGCTGCGGCGGCGGCAAGGCCTGGGCTGCCGGACGCAGGGCCATATGGGCGAAGAACATGCCGCCGATCCAGACGACAACGCCGAGCAAGTGAATCCAACGGGCAATCTGCATGGGAACCGTACTTGGGAGAACGAGGTCCATTGTAGCGTCCGGCCGCATCCCTCGCCGTCTGCGCTGTTGCCGCCGGCCGGGCGCGCGGCCTATAGTGAGTCGGCGGCGCTTGCGCTTGCATTTGCGATCAGGCCGCGGTAACCCCATGTTGAAGGCAAGGCGCCGCCATGAGTAACTCCCACCGCTCTGCATTGCCCGTGGTCCGCGACGAACCCGTTCGCGACGTCGAGGGCGCGATCGAGCGCGCGATCGCCGTGGTCCCGGCGCCGCGCACGCATGCGATGTCCGACCCGGACGCGGCGGCACAAGCCATTGCCAAGCGCGCGGCGAAACAGGCGGCACTCCTGTCCGGCTCGCTGGCGCTGCCCCCCGGGCCGCTGGGCATGCTCACCGTGCTGCCGGATCTCTTCCTCATCTGGAAGACGCAGCGGCAGATGGTCGCCGACATCTTCGGCGTCTACGGCCGCACCGCCGAACTCACCCGGGTCCACATGCTGTACTGCCTGTTCCGGCATGCGGCCAGCCAGGTGCTGCGCGATGTCGTCGTGCGCACGGGTCAGCGCGTGATTGCGCAGCAGGTTTCAAGCGGCGCGCTGCGCACCATCGTCAATCGCATCGGCGTCGGCGTCACGCAACGCGTCGCCGGCACCGCAGCCACGCGCTGGGTACCGCTGGTGGGCGCCGCGGCCGTGGGTGCGTATGCGTATTGGGACACGCTGCAGGTCGCACGTACCGCGCACCGGCTGCTGACCGACCTCCCGCCGCCACCGCGGCAGGAGCCCTGACCGGCCGGGGCAACCCGGGCCTGCTTCCACCATGTGCGGACGCTACGAACTGCACACGCACCCGGCAGCCATTGCCCTGGCGTTCGGCCTGACGATTCCGCCGTCCATGGTGCCGCGCTACAACATCGCGCCGATGCAACAGGTGCCGGTGGTGCGGCGGTCGCAGGCCGGGTTGCGCGAGCTGGTCACGATGCGGTGGGGCCTGGTGCCGCGCTGGGCCAAGGATCCTTCCATAGGCGCCAAGATGATCAACGCGCGTGCCGAAACCATCGCCGAAAAGCCGTCGTTTCGCACCGCGTTCAAGCGCCATCGCTGCCTGCTGCCGGCGGATGGCTTCTACGAGTGGAAGCAGAACGCCGCGGGCGGCAAGCAGCCGATCCATATCGGCATGAAGGACCCCGCGCTGTTTGCGTTTGCCGGATTGGCGGAGCGCTGGCTGTCGCCCGAAGGCGAGGTCCTCGACACCTGCACGATCGTGACCACGCAGGCCAATGCGCTGCTGTCACCGCTGCATGACCGGATGCCGGTGATCGTCGCGTTGAACGACTACGAACGCTGGCTCGATGTCTCCACCACGGACGTCACCGACCTGTTC
>JBKJSU010000588.1:0-5754 GCA_046594415.1 Casimicrobiaceae bacterium
TGGCAACGCGGCTGCTACCGATGGCCGAGGTGCGCTTCCATCTCACGACGATAGTACTCGTGAAAGTGTTGCATGCCGTCTTCCATCGGGGACTGGTACGGCCCGATCTCGCACTTGCCTGCGGCGTACAGCAGCTTGCGGCCCGCGTCCATCCGCTCGGCGATCTCGTCGTCTTCCTTTGCCGTTTCCATGTAGGCCGCCTGTCCGGCCTCGACGAACTCGCGCTCGAACAGCGCGATTTCCTCAGGGTAGTAGAACTCGACCACGTTCATCGTGCGATCGACGGCTTCGGGGATCAGCGTGCTGATCACCAGCACGTGCGGATACCACTCCAGCATGACGTTGGGGTAGTAGGTGAGCCACACCGCGCCATGCGTGGGGACCTCGCCGCGGTAATAGTCGAGCACCGCCTTGTGCCAGCGCTCGTAGATGCGCGAGCCGGGCTTCTTCAGGCTGTTGTTGATGCCCACCGTCTGCACCGAATAGCCGTCGCCGAATTCCCACTTCAGGTCATCGCAGGTGACGAACTGGCCGAGCCCCGGGTGGAAGGGGCCCACGTGATAGTCCTCGAGGTAGACCTCGATGAACGATTTCCAGTTGTAGTTGCAGCGGTGGATCTCGACGCGATCGAGCATGTAGCCCGAGAAGTCGAAATGGCGCACGCCCAGTGCGGCGAGATCGCGCGCGACGTCGCGCGGACCGTCGAACAGGAGACCGTTCCAGTTCTGCATCGGCGTGCGGCCGAGGTTCAGGCATGGCTTGTCGGCGAAATGCGGCGCGCCCAGCAACTCGCCCTTCAGGTCGTAGGTCCAGCGATGCAGCGGGCACACGATGTTGCTGGCGTTGCCGCGGCCGTTGAACATCAGCGCCTGGCGGTGGCGGCAGATGTTGGAGAGCAGTTCGACGCTGCTCGCGTTGCGGACGAGCATCTGCGCCTCGCCACGCGCGGGCAGCGCCTGGAAGTCGCCGGTGTTGGGGACCATCAGTTCGTGACCCACATAGCCCGGTCCGCGCGCGATCAGCAGACGCTGTTCGGCTTCGAGCACGCGTGGATCGCAATACCATGAGACGGGGAACTGCGTCGTGGACTGACGCAGACGACCCGCCGCAGCGAGGTCAGACATCGGCCTTTCCTTTCGTAACCTATCGGTTGCTGGCAACCAACCCAACCCAACAACCCGGGACGCTTACGGCTTTGTCTTGCGAATAAAGCCGCCCCGGACCGCTTTGCTAAGTCGGCCGCACGAAAGAATCGTTGCAGGCCGCGTCGTCAAAAGATGTTATCATAACCGGCTTTCCGCCATCAGGTCAAGACCTTAGCGCAGTTTTGCCGCTTCGACACGCCGCTGTTTCAAGCAACCTGGTGCCGTGTCCAACCCGTTCTGCGCGCCGCCCCCTTTCATGGCCAAGCCTCCGGAATCACCCAGGACTTTCGAAGCCGCACTCACCGAACTCGAAGCGCTCGTGGCGTCGATGGAGGGTGGCCAGCTGCCGTTGCAGGAGTCGCTGGCGGCGTACAAGCGGGGCGCGTCGCTGATCGCCTTTTGCCAGGCCGCGCTGACCGATGCGCAACAACAGGTCGAGGTGCTGGAGCAGGGTGTGCTGAAGCCATTCGCTCCGGATGCCGGCGATGGATCCTGACCTGGCGTTCGAAGTCTGGTCCGGCGAGCGCCAGCACCGTATCGAGGACGTGCTGGCCGGCGCGCTGTCGCTGCAGGCGTCGATCCCCGTGCCGCTGATCGATGCCATGCGCTACGCCGTGCTGGGCGGCGGCAAGCGGATGCGCCCGCTGCTTGCGTACGCCGCCGGCGAGCTCGTCGGCGCCGATCCGCTGCTGGTCGACGCACCCGCGGCCGCGCTCGAAATGATCCACGCCTACTCACTCGCGCACGACGATCTGCCGTGCATGGACAACGATGTCCTGCGTCGCGGCAAGCCCACCGTGCACGTGCAATTCGGCGAGGCCATGGCCCTGCTGGCGGGCGATGCGCTGCAAGCGCGGGCCTTCGAAGTGCTGGGCGCCGCGCCGTTGCGCGATAGCGGTGGCGCCTGTGCATTGCTGGCAGCCTCCGTGGGAGGCGCCGGCATGGCCGGCGGGCAGGCCATCGATCTGGTGCATGTGGGACGGTCGCTCGCCATGCCTGCGCTCGAGGCCATGCACCGGATGAAGACTGGCGCGCTGATTCGCGCGGCGGTTTTGCTGGGCGCTGCATGCGGTCGCCCACTGGCGGCCGCGGAACACCGCGCGCTGGATGGTTTCGCCAGCGCGGCGGGACTGGCTTTCCAGATCGTCGACGACATCCTCGACGTGGAAGGTTCGGCCGCCGTGCTGGGCAAGACCGCCGGCAAGGACGCGGCGCAGAACAAGCCCACGTATGTCACGCTGCTGGGGCTTGCGGAAGCCAAGCGCCGCGCCGTCGCCGTGCACGCCGAGGCCATGGCCTCGCTGGCGAGCTTCGGCACCGGCGCGCGGCGGTTGCGCGAGATCGCCGACTTGATCGCGCGCCGCAGCCACTGATTGAAAGAAGAATTCACGACCATGTTTCCGCTGCTCGAACGCATCAACAGTCCCGCCGACCTGCGCCTGCTCGAGCGCGCGCAGCTGCACGACCTGGCGCGCGAGCTGCGAGGCTTCCTGCTGCAGTCGGTCGCGCGGACCGGCGGCCACCTGTCGTCCAACCTCGGCACGGTCGAACTGACCGTTGCGTTGCATTACATCTTCAATACGCCCGACGACCGCATCGTCTGGGACGTCGGCCATCAAACCTACGCCCACAAGATCCTCACCGGCCGGCGCGAGGCGATGGCGGGCCTGCGGCAATGGGGCGGGCCGTCCGGCTTCCCGCGGCGCGGCGAATCGGAATACGACACTTTCGGCACTGCGCATTCGTCGACATCGATCTCGGCTGCGCTGGGCATGGCGGTTGCGGCGAAGCTGAAGCACGAAGAGCGCCACGTGGTGGCGGTGATCGGCGACGGCGCGATGAGCGCCGGCATGGCCTTCGAGGCGCTCAACAATGCACAGGGCGCCAACGTGCTCGTCATCCTCAACGACAACGAGATGTCGATTTCGGAGCCGGTGGGCGCGTTCAACAACTACCTGGCCAAGATTCTTTCCGGACGCCTGTACAACACGGTTCGCCGCGGCGGCAAGGAAGTGCTGGCCAAGCTGCCGCCGGTGCACGATCTCGCCAAGCGCTGGGAAGAACACATGAAGGGCATGGTGTTGCCCGGCACGCTGTTCGAGGAATTCGGCTTCAACTATATCGGCCCGATCGACGGTCACGACCTCGAGATGCTGGTGCGCACGCTGGCCAACGTCCGCGAGCTGCCGGGCGCGCAGTTCCTGCATGTAATCACGAAAAAAGGCTACGGCTATCCGAAGGCGGAAGCAGAGCCCATTGTCTATCACGCGGTGACCAAGTTCGATCCCGAGGTAGGGATGGTGCCGAAGGCCGCCGGCAAGCCCACGTACACGCAGGTCTTCGGTGACTGGCTGTGCGACATGGCCGCATTGGACGAGCGCATCGTCGGCATCACGCCCGCGATGCGCGAAGGGTCGGGCCTCGTTAAATTCTCGCAACAGTTTCCGCAGCGGTACTTCGACGTCGGCATCGCCGAGCAGCACGCGGTCACGTTCGCCGCCGGCCTCGCGTGCGAGGGCATGCGGCCGGTCGTGGCCATCTACTCGACCTTCCTGCAGCGCGCGTATGACCAGCTGATCCACGACGTCGTGCTGCAGAACCTGCCGGTGGTGTTCGCCATCGATCGCGCGGGCGTCGTCGGGGCCGATGGCGCCACACATATCGGCGCGTTCGACCTTTCGTACCTGCGCTGCCTGCCGAACACGACGGTGATGACGCCGGCCGATGAAAACGAATGCAGGCAGATGCTCTACACGGCGGCCACGCTCGGCTCGCCGGCGGCCGTGCGCTATCCCCGCGGTGCCGGGCCTGGTGTCGCCATCGAGCCGATGATGCATGCATTGACGATCGGCAAGGGCGAGGTGCGGCGCGAAGCCAGGGCCCGCACCCACCGCGTCGCGCTGCTGGCCTTCGGCTCGATGCTGCAGCCCGCACTTGCGGCCGCCGAGGAACTCGACGCCACCGTGGTCAACATGCGCTTTGTCAAGCCGCTCGACGTCGAGCTCGTGTTGCGGATGGCGCGCGAGCACGATGCGCTGGTCACCATCGAGGAGAACGTGATTGCCGGCGGCGCCGGCAGCGCGGTTGCCGAGGCGCTGGCTGCGGCCGGTGTTGCCACTGCCATCCTGCATCTCGGACTGCCCGATTATTTCATCGACCATGGCGATCCCGCGTTCCTGCTGTCCCACGTGGGACTCGATGCTGCCGGTATCGCCAGCGCGGTCCGCGATCGCTTCGGCGTGCGCGCGGCCGAGCCGTGGGCCAAGCCGGCGGCCTGACGCCATGAGCGCGCCGGGCCGCCCCAAGGGCGAATGCCGAAGTGCGTAGCGCGGAGGCAGGCACCTCCCGACCTCCCGTACAATCCTGCAAAAGACCCTCATGAACCGTCCCGAACAACCCGGTACCCTGATGCCGATCCCCGACATGCAGTCGGAGCGCGACGAGCGTCACCTGGCCATCGACCAGGTAGGCATTCGCGGCATCAAGTATCCGCTGCAGTTTGCCGATCACGACGGCGTGGCGCAGCCCACCATCGCGGTTGCGAGCGTGCTCGTGGCGTTGGCCGAGGACCGCAAGGGCACGCACATGTCCCGACTGGTGATGCTGCTCGAGGAGCGCGCGGCCCCCGGGGCGCCGCCGGTCACGGTGGCCGGCATGCGCGCGTTGCTCGACGACCTCGTGGCGCGCCTCGATGCACCCGGTGGCCGTATCGAACTCGTGTTCCCGTTTTTCGTGCGCAAGATCGCCCCGGTCTCGGGCGTGGCCAGCCTGCTCGACTACGAAGTCCGACTTACCGGCGAACTGACCCGCGGCCGCTACAGCGCGACCGTGTCGGTGGCCGTTCCCGTCACGTCGCTGTGCCCGTGCTCGAAGGAAATCTCGGAGTACGGCGCGCACAACCAGCGCTCCACCGTCACCATCGCCGTGCGGCTCACGACGGCGGTGCTCGTGCACGACCTGATCCGGATTGCTGAGGAAGAGGCATCGTGCGAGCTCTATGGCATCCTGAAGCGCGCCGACGAGAAATATGTCACCGAACGCGCGTACGACAACCCCCGCTTCGTCGAGGACCTGGTGCGTGGCGTGGCGGGCCGGCTTGCCGCCGATCCGCGTTTCGCCGGCTTTGCCGTCGAGGCCGAAAACTTCGAGTCGATCCACAATCATTCGGCCTACGCGCGGATCGCGCGCGGGCTATAGGCGAGACTGTTGGCAAGGCTGCAGCCTCGCATTCATTCTCGCGTCCGTTCCGTCCCGCGAGGCTGAAGCCTCGCCTACCGACGCAAGCGTCAATTGCCGACGCGCCCCTGTCAATTGCCGTTGCGACTCATCGCTTGCCGTCGCGCCCCCGTCGATTGCCGTTGCGACCCGTCAATTGCCGTCGCGCCCCGTCGGCCTCCGTCGCAACTCGTCTGCTGTGGGCGCCATTCGTCCACGACCGTCAGGCCGCGCGGACCAACAACGCCTACAATGCGCCGGCAATGATCGACGCCTTCAAATCCCGCTACGACGCGTTCGCGCAGCGCGTTCTTGCATCGCTATCGGAAATCGAACGACGCGACGTGCGCGCCTTCGACCGCTGGTTCTACGCGCAGCGCGGCTGGCAATGGCT
>JBKJSU010000383.1:0-4916 GCA_046594415.1 Casimicrobiaceae bacterium
GTCGGCGGGGAACTGGTTGGTCGCATCGATCGCGGCGGCACGCGGCGCGATCTCCGCGGCGGCGAATTGCTGCACGGTCGCGCGCAGCATGTCGATCATTTCGCCGTGGTGAAACGACAACGACGGAAAATTGAGCATGGACGCCTTGGAGAGGTTGACGTTGCGTGATGAAGCGGCGGCGTTGCGGTCGGGCAACCCGTCACAGGTCGGGCTTGCCGTGCATCACCATCAGTGTCTGCTGCATCAGGGCCACCAGCGTACGCTGGCCCGCGCGGACCGCGTGTACTTCGCCGCGGGTGATGACCAGCGTGCGCCCCGGGCGTACGACGTGGCCCTCGGCCACGAGCAAGTCACCCTCGGCGGGCGCCACCAGGTTCAACTTGAATTCGACGGTCAGCACCGAGCTGTCTGCCGGAAACAACGTGAATCCGGCGAAGCCACCCGCAGTATCGATGATCGCACTCACGATGCCGGCGTGCACATAGCCGTGGTGCTGCATCAACTCCTCGCGCGGGACCAGCGAAATCGCGCAATAGCCCGGGTCCAGCGTATCGAGGGAGGCGCCGATGAGGCGCATTGCCCCCTGCCGCGCAAAGCTTGCGCGCGCCCGTTCCGCATACCGGGGGTTCTGCGGCTGGAAGGTGGAAGCGGCCATCACAACCGGGCTCCTGGGTGGCAAAGGGCAGACAATACTTGCCGCCGGCAGTATTTTGTATTACGTTTACGTAAACGTCAATTGGTCGAAGGCGGGGGTGGATCGTCCTGCAGCCGTCGCCGGCATTCGCGCTCGATCCCGTCGACCTCGGCCAGCACGGCGTCGATGTCCTCCCGCTGTTGCAGCAGGCGGCGCCGGCGCTCGGCCAGCATGGCGAGAAACATCGAAAGCTGGGCGCGCTCGTTGCGGCCAACTTCGTACAGATCGAGAAGTTCGCGAATCTCGGACAGCGCAAGGCCGAGGCGCTTGCCGCGCAGGATCAGTTTCAACCGGACACGTTCGCGTTCCCGGTACACGCGCGACCGACCCCGCCGTTCCGGGGCGAGCATGCCCTCGTCCTCGTAGAAGCGGATGGCGCGCGTGGTCAGCGCGAATTCTTGCGCGAGGTCGGAGATCGTGTAGGTGGTCTCGCGGTCGGAAACCGCCGCGGGTACCTTGCGGGAGGACGGAAGCATGCGGCGGATAAGCGCAGTGTGCGGCAGTGATCGAAGAGCAAGATAACATACAGGGTTGCCCCGCCTCTCGCCATGAACGCCTCGCATCCCCCCATCCTCGCCCACCCTTTCGCCGTTCCGCCACCCGCGGGGACCGCGACCGAGGTCGCTCCCGGCATCCTGTGGCTGCGCATGCCGCTGCCTTTCGCGCTCGATCACATCAACCTGTGGCTGCTGGCGGAAGACGACGGATGGACGCTGGTGGACTGCGGCATCGGCAACGCCGCCACGCGCGCGCTGTGGACGATGCATTTCGGCACGACGATGCGCGGGCTGCCGTTGCGGCGCATCGTCGCGACGCACTGCCATCCCGATCACCTCGGCAACGCCGAGTGGCTGTCCGCGCAGTTCGGCTGCCGCGTGACCATGACGCTCGGCGAGTTTCTTGCCGCGCATGCGCTTATTGACGCCCGCGCCGCGCACTCCCCGGCGGCAACGCTGGAATTGTTTCGCGCGCACGGGATGAGCGACGCGGATATCGCAGCCATCGGGCAACGCGGCAATCACTACGCTGCGCTGGTCCCCACGGCGCCGGCGAACTTCGACCGGATCATTCCGGGCGACGTCGTCACCGCGGGCAACGCTGCGTGGTCGACCATTTTCGGCTACGGCCACTCGTCCGAACACGCCGCGCTGTATGCGGCGGGGCGCGGCGTCCTGATCTCCGGCGACATGCTGCTGCCGAGGATCAGCACCAACGTCAGCGTCTGGCCCTCGGACCCGGACGGCGATCCGCTGGGCCGCTTCCTCGCGTCGATCGCGGACTTCCTGCCGCTGCCCGACGACACGCTGGTGTTGCCGTCGCACGGCCTGCCGTTTCGCGGCATTGCCTTGCGCGTCGCGCAGCTGCGCGCGCATCACGATGCACGGCTGGCCGAACTTGAAGACGCCATTGCGGCAGCCGCCGGCCCCGTCACCGCCGCGCAGATGATCCCGGTGCTGTTCCGGCGCGAACTCGACCTGCAGCAGCGCTTCTTCGCCATCGGCGAGGCCATCGCCCACCTCAATCACCTGTGGCATCGCCAGCGCCTGCGGCGCACGCTGTCCGCTGCCGGCATCCTGCAATTCTCCACCTGACCGTTTTTCCGCCGCAGCCAAACCGCAACTCCAAGAGAACAACATGGCCACTACGACTCCCGCGACTGCCGCGTCCACCATCGATCACTCCGCCTTGGCCCAATCGCTTGCCTCCGCCGCGGAAAAGAGCGGCAAATTGATCGGCGAATTTGCCGCGCGCAACGCGCGCAATGGCGTCATGCTGCCCACCGACGAGCTCGGTCTCGGCAAGGCGTTCATGGAACTCGCCGCGCAAATGCTCGCCAATCCGGCCAAGATGGCGGCCTCCAACCTCAACCTGTGGTGGGATTACATGAGCCTGTGGCAGGGCTCGATGTTGCGGATGTTGGGAACGCCCACCGAGCCCGTCATGGTGCCCGCCAAGGGCGACAAGCGCTTCAAGCACGAGGACTGGCACGAGCACTTCCTGTTCGACTACATCAAGCAGAGCTACCTCATCACCGCGCGCTGGATGCATGACCAGGTCGCGACCGTGGATGGACTGGACGAACAGACCCAGAAGAAAGTCGACTTCTTCACGCGACAGTACATCGACGCGCTGGCGCCCTCCAATTTTGCGCTCACCAATCCCGAGGTGTTCCGCGAGACCGTCGCATCGGGCGGGCAGAACCTGGTGAAGGGCCTCAACAACCTGCTCGACGACATCGAACGTGGTGGTGGCCAGCTCAGGATCTCGATGACCGATTCCAAGGCCTTCGAACTCGGCGTGAACATCGCCACCACGCCGGGCAAGGTCGTGTTCCAGACCGAGCTGATGCAGCTGATCCAGTACGAGCCGACAACGAAGAAGGCCTGGAAGCGGCCGCTGCTGGTGATTCCGCCGTGGATCAACAAGTACTACATCCTCGACCTGCGCGAAAAGAACTCGATGCTGCGCTGGGCCGCCAACGAAGGCATGACGGTGTTCATCGTTTCGTGGGTGAATCCCGACGCGCAGCTCGCGCACAAGAACTTCGAGGACTACCTCACCGAAGGCACGCTCGCCGCGCTCGACGCCATCGAGAAGGCCACCGGCGAGGAAGAGGTCAACGCGATCGGCTATTGCCTGGGCGGTACGCTGCTCGCGGCAACGATGGGCTATCTGGCCGCGCACAAGCGGCAGCGCATCGCCAGCGCCACCTTCATGGCGTCGCTGCTCGACTTTACCTCGGCGGGCGAGCTCGAGGTATTCATCGACGAGGCGCAGGTGTCCGCGCTCGAGAAGAAGATGAACGAGCGCGGTTATCTCGAAGGCAGCGAGATGGCCACGACCTTCAACATGCTGCGCGCCAATGACCTCATCTGGTCGTTCGTGATCAACAACTACCTGCTCGGGCGCGATCCGTTCCCGTTCGATCTGCTGCACTGGAACTGCGATTCGACGCGGATGCCCGCCGCGATGCACAGCTATTACCTGCGCAACATGTACATGCACAACCTGCTGCGCGTGCCTGGCGGGCTCGAACTCGCGGGAACGAAGATCGACCTGTCCAAGGTCAATACACCCACCTATTTCGTGTCGGCGATCGAGGACCACATCGCGCCGTGGAAGACCACCTACGCCGGGCCGTCGATCCTGCCGGGCAAGTCGCGCTTCGTGCTGTCGGGGTCGGGGCACATCGCGGGCATGATCAACCCGCCTGCCGCCAACAAGTACGGCTTCTGGACCAACGACAAGCTGCCGGAGACGCCGGATGCATGGTTCGATGGCGCCAAGCAGCACGAGGGTTCGTGGTGGACCGACTGGCGCCAATGGGTCGAGCCCAACCTCGGCCGCGAAGTGCCTGCGCGCGTGCCCGGCAAGGGCAAGCTGAAGGTGCTGGAAGCGGCACCCGGCAGCTACGCGCGCACCCGCGTCGACGGCAAGTAGCCGCTACTTCGGCGCCGTCTTGTCGGTGTCGACCTTGTCGGATCGCGGGCGCTCCGGTCGTTGCAGGTTGGCGCCGGCCGGCGCAGCCGCTGCTGCGGGCGCAGGTGCGGGTGCCGCTTGCGGCACTGGCGCCGGACGCGCCACTTGCGGCGACGGCACTGCAACCGGTGCCTGCCGGTTCACCGGCGGTAAAGTGGGGCTGGCCGATACCGGTGGCGGCGCGACGTGCGAAGGCGGGAGTGACGGCGCCGATGGCCGCGCAGGGGCGCGCTGCATTGCTGGCGGTGCGGGCGCCACCGCGGACGGCGATTGAGCGGCGGCCGGCGGCACGGCCACAGCGGCAGGAGCGGTACCGGAAGGCATCGGGATGCCTGCGGGCGAAGCTGCCTGCGGCGCCCCCTGGCGGTTGCCGCCACGAACATCATTGCGATTGTCGACGCGATTACCCGGGGCAGGCGCGGGCAACGCAACGGCATTGCCTCCGCTTGGCGCAGTGAACGCCGGGCGCGACGCCGGTGGCGCCGCGTTGATCACGTCGGCACCGCTGCCGGGCACCGGCCGTGGTGCCGGTGGGGCTGAAGTTGTCGGGGCACCCCCCGGGAGAGCGCCGGTGCCGCCAATGCCCGCCGGGGACCTGCCGGTCCGGTAGAAATTCGACGCCGCCGGCGGCGGTGCGCCACCCGGGGCGCTGGTGACGGGAATGCGCCCGAGATCGCTGCGCACGAGCGGTGCCGTGATCAGCAGCGGCGCCTGCGCAACGTTGCCTCCGGTCACGGTCACC
>JBKJSU010000057.1:0-9193 GCA_046594415.1 Casimicrobiaceae bacterium
AGGCGTCTGTTGCGTCGCGCAAATCGAGCAGGACCGATTTAGCGAGAACCATGCCATGGGCCTCGGCGCCGCAACTCGCGGTTTTCAAGGCTTTTTCGGCGGGAAGCAGGCAACGACTCTGATATTTTGCACTCTTTCGGCGCGGCCCGATAGAACAACGCGCGGGATTGGTGCGGGACCCGTCGAGCGGCCCATGACCGGGACCCAAACGCCCCCGGTCCGAACGGCAAAATCGGTTGCGGTGCCACCACCATCCGGGTTCCAGGACCGGTGGACCTTGAACAGGGCTGCTGCCGCTGCGACTGCGTGAAATTCTGCGATTCTAGCGGCACCGTTTTGGTGCCGGCAAGATTTCCAGCGCTGTTTCAGGGGAAAAACAGGTAGAGCCGGTAGCCCGCCTGCGTGGTCGCGCTCGCGTCGATGAAGATCTTGACGGGGACTTCGCTGTTGCCCGCGATGCCCGCGGCGATGTTTGCCGTGCCCCCGGCGTAGTCGCCCGGCGCCAATGCCCGGCGCACCACCACCTGGTCCTGCGCGTCGGTCAGCGACAACTCGAGATGCGGGAAGCCAACGGTGTAGGGCGCCCGATTGCGAATGGTCGCGGTCAGGATAAGTAATCCCCGGTGGGCTGGGTCCGCCTGCAGGTCGGAGGCATCGATCGACAATGCAGACACGCTGCGCAAAGGCTGGATCGTACAGCCGATGGCGGCGCAGGCGCGCACCAGCATGGGCTTCAGCGTTGGACTGTTGGCAGCGAGCGTGTCGCGGAAATGGAAGAGCGCCTGCGCCAGCAGCGCCAGTATCAGCAGCGGAATGCCGATGGCGCCCAGGACTGTCCACAGCCGCGACCGCGGCCGCCTGGTGTCCCAGGCGAAGCGATTCTCGTAGTCGACCGCGTTCTCCGGGTGGGGGGGCGGCACGTCGGGCGGCGGCGGGTCGAGCGCGCGCGCGCTGCGCAAGGTCACGGTGGGCGGCCCGGCGGCCAACTCATCGAGCGGCGCATCGCCTTCCGCGGGCAGCGTCGGCGCCAGTGAAACGAGGCGTTCGCGCCCGTCGAACACGGTGCGGCAGTGACCGCATCGCACCTGTCCGTCACGCAGGTCCAGCTGCGCGTCGGTGACGCGGAACACGGTGTTACAGCCCGGGCAGCGAGTGAATTTTTCTTCGGCCATCATCGGCTCACGGCGCCCACGCGGAACGCGATGGTTGCGGTCGCGCCGCTCATGCGCCGCGCGTCCCGGTCAACAATACCCATCCGTCGTCCTCCTGCCACGGCGCGAGTGTAAACCAGCGCGCATAGGCAGTGGCGACGGTGGGGACCTGCGCCGACAGGATGCCCGACAGTGCAATGCGACCGCCGGGCCGAACCCGCGCGGCCAGCGCGGGCGCCAGCAGGACGAGCGGGTTGGCGAGGATGTTGGCGACGACGATGTCCTCGGCGCGCAGCGGCAGGGCATCGGGCGCGGCCACGTTCACGTCGACGCCATTGGCAAGCGCATTGGCGCGGCTGGCCACCAGTGCCTGCGGATCCACGTCGGTGGCGGTCACCCGCGTTGCGCCGAGTCTTGCCGCGGCAATCGCCAGGATGCCGGAGCCGCACCCGTAGTCCAGCACCGTTTCGCCGCCGGCAATGGTGTCGCGCAACCATTCGAGGCAAAGTCGCGTGGTCGGATGCGAGCCCGTGCCGAAGGCGAGGCCGGGATCGAGCCGCAGGTTGAGCGCGGCCGGATCCGGTGCTTCCGCCCACGTCGGCACGATGTAGAAGCCGGGGGCGATCGCGATGGGGCCAAACTGGGCCTGCGTCTGCCGCACCCAATCCTGCTCCGGTACCGGGACCAGTTCGAACGACGGCAGCGTCGCGTCGAGTGCGCCGGCGGCAACGCAGAGCACTGCCTGCGGGTCGACGCCGTCGCCGATCAGCGCGGCTACGCGCGACAGCGGCCAGGCATTGACGACCGGCTCCCCCGGCTCGCCATACAGCGGTGACTCGGCAGCGGTGCCTGCGCCGGGGTCGGAGACATCGACCGACAGCGCGCCGGCCTCGAGCAATGCATCCGACCACGCATCCGCCAGCGCAGCCGCGGTGTCGAAGCGCAGGGTGGTATAGGTCACGGCGCGCGGCGACAGCACTTCATAGCCGCTTCGCCATCCGCTCTTCGAGGTAGTGGATGGAGGTGCCGCCGCGCAGGAACTTGTCGTCCTGCATCAACTCCTGGTGCAGTGGAATGTTGGTCTTGATGCCCTCGACGACCATTTCCGACAACGCGATGCGCATCCGCGCCAGCGCCTGGTCGCGCGTGTCGCCGTAGGCGATCACCTTGCCGATCATCGAATCGTAATAGGGCGGCACGAAGTAGTTGGTGTACGCGTGCGAGTCGACGCGGATACCGGGGCCGCCCGGCGGATGCCACGAGGTGATGCGACCGGGCGACGGCACGAAGGTGACGGGGTCTTCCGCGTTGATCCGGCACTCGATCGCGTGTCCGCGCTTGACGATATCGCGTTGGCGAAACTGGAGCTTGCGCCCCGCGGCCACCAGGATCTGCTGCTGCACGATGTCGATGCCGGTGATCATTTCCGTGACCGGATGCTCGACCTGCACGCGGGTGTTCATCTCGATGAAGAAGAACTGGTCGTCCTCGTACAGGAATTCGAAGGTGCCGGCACCGCGATAGCCAATCCGCCGGCACGCGTCGGCGCAGCGCTCGCCGATGCGCGTCAGCGCGCGCTGGTTGATGCCGGGCGCGGGCGCTTCCTCGATGATCTTCTGGTGCCGCCGCTGCATCGAGCAGTCGCGCTCGAAGAGATAAACGGCGTTCTTGAACTGGTCGGCCAGCACCTGGATCTCGATGTGGCGCGGACTGGTCAGGAACTTCTCCATGTACACCATCGGATTGCCGAACGCCGACTGGGCCTCGGCGCGGGTCAGCGTCACGGCGGGCAGCAGCGCGGCTTCCGTGTGCACCACGCGCATGCCACGGCCACCGCCGCCGCCGGCGGCCTTGATGATCACCGGATAGCCGACGGCGCGCGCGATGCGGACGATTTCCTTGGGGTCCTCGGGCAGCGAACCTTCCGAACCCGGCACGCAGGGTACGCCCGCTTTCAGCATCGCCACCTTGGCGCTGACCTTGTCGCCCATCAGGCGGATGGTTTCCGGACGCGGACCGATGAACACGAAGCCGGACTTTTCCACCTTGTCGGCGAAGTCGGCGTTCTCGGAGAGAAACCCGTAGCCGGGATGAATGGCCTGCGCGTCGGTCACCTCGGCCGCGGCGATGATCGCCGGAACATGCAGATAGCTCTGCGCCGACGGTGCGGGGCCGATGCACACTGATTCGTCCGCCAGCCGCACGTACTTGGCGTCGCGGTCGGCTTCGGAGTGCACGACCACGGTCTTGATGCCCATCTCGCGGCACGCGCGCTGGATGCGCAACGCGATTTCGCCGCGATTGGCGATGAGGACTTTCTCGAAGAGCTTGTCGGCGCCTTTGGCGGCCGACGCTTTGGTGAGCGGCACGGGCGGCGCCGATCAGGCGATGATGAACAAAGGCTGCCCGAATTCAACCGGCTGGCCATTTTCCGCGGGGATGGCCTTGATCACGCCGGCCTTGTCCGCTTCGATTTCGTTCATCAGCTTCATCGCCTCGATGATGCACAACGTGGCGCCTTCGGTCACCGTGTCGCCGACCTCGACGAAAGTCTTCGAGCCCGGCGTGGCCGACCGGTAGAACGTGCCGACCATCGGCGACTTGACCACATGGCCTTCCACCACCGGGGGCGCGGCCTCGACGACGGGTGCCGCGGCCGCAACGCCGCCGCCTGCCTGCACCACGGTGGAGGTGGCCGGCGCGGCCTGGGCGGCCGGCAGTGCGCGGGTGATGCGGACGCGCTCCTCGCCTTCCTGGATTTCGAGCTCGGCAATGCCCGAGGTCTCGACCAGTTCGATCAACGTCTTCAGCTTGCGCAGATCCACGGTCAGCCCTTCAATCGCGCGATGGCATGGGCCAGCGCGAATTCATAGCCGCGCGGACCGAGGCCGACGATCGTGCCGACGGCCTTGTCGGAAAAATAGGAATGGTGCCGGAACGGTTCGCGCGCATGCACGTTGGTCAGGTGCACCTCGATGAACGGCATATCGACGCCGGCGAGGGCGTCGCGCAGGGCCACGCTGGTGTGGGTCAGCGCGCCGGGATTGATCACGACGAAGGCAACACCCTCGGTGCGGGCCGCATGGACCCGGTCGACGAGCGCGCCTTCGTGGTTGCTCTGGAACGTCGCCACCTTGACGCCCGCCGCCTTGCCCTGCGCGACGAGCCGGGCGTTGACGTCCGCCAGCGTGTCGTGCCCGTAGATGGCGGGTTCGCGGGTGCCGAGCAGATTGAGGTTGGGGCCGTTCAGCACCAACACTGTCTTGCCTGCCGGGGAATTGCCGGGTTGCACCGGCGCCGATTTGCGCCCCATGGTCTTGCGTGGAGAAGTGGCCATGTGCCGCCGTCGCCTCATCTCGATGTTCGAACGAGGGCGGAGTTTGACGGAGTTAACCGAAGTTTGTCCAGCATTGCGCCAAAATCAGGCCGCTCTTCAAAGGAGCTGCTTGACAACCTGGGCCAGTTTTTCCGGTTTCAGCATCCCGAGCTGGGTATGAACGATAGCGCCCTTGCGATCGACGATGACGGTGAAGGGCAACGCCATCAACTTGTTGCCCAGTGTCTTCGAGAGCTCCATGGCACCGAAGCCACCGACCAGCGACGGATAGTTGAGGCCGATTTCCTTCTCGAATTGAGCGACTTTGTCCACCTGATCGACGGCGATGCCGACAAATTGCAGGCCTTTAGCGCCATATTCCGTTTGTGCCTTGACGAATTCGGGCATCTCCTCGCGGCACGGCGCGCACCAGGTGGCCCAGAAGTTGACCACGATCACCTTGCCCGTCCACTGGTCGATACGCTGCTCCTTGCCCGTGACGTCGGGCAGCGCAAGGCCCATGAGCCCGGTCGCGGCCGCGGGTGCCGGCGCCTCGCTGCGCTGCTCGAGGCCGAAATAGAGGCCGCCGCCCAAGGCGACCATTGCAGCGCCCATCACCAGCGCCCAACGCAACCAAGCATTACCCATCAGTAAAGCGTCTCCGTGACAGTGTGTACTTACAAGCGCGTGCTGGCGCGGACTGCCGCCAACGCGGTTCCGGCTAGTTGAACCAGCGCTTCCTGGGTGGCAAGGCGTCGACCAGCGGCCCGGGACCTTTGCCCGCCGCCGGAAGGACGAGTGTCACCTTCTGGACGGTGGGCGGGTAGCACACCCCCTGGTCCGCGCAGCCTTGCGAATCGGCGGCCAGCACCACCGTCTGCCCGGCGGCGCCCCCCGGGATGGCGAGTTTGACCACAACGTCGCCACGATAGGTTTCCATCTTGCCGAAGAACTGGTCTTCCTTGGTCTTGCCTGCCGGCAATTGCGGCGCGGCCAGCGCGGCGGCCTCGGGCGTCACGGCAAAGCGCATTTTGTCGCGGTAGAGGTAGTAGCCGGCGGTCACGACAAAACGCGCCTCGATCGTATGTTCGTCGAGCGCGCGCGCCGAAAACCGGAAGGCCTCCTCCGGCGGCAGCAACTTCGGCTCAGCCGCCGCCGCCGGAAGCGCCAGCAGTGCAGCCAGCAGCAAGCCCGCGGCGCCGCTACGGCGCAAGGGTTTCCGCAACGATCCAGTGCAGGTAACGGTCGAGTCCATCGATAATGGGGACAACAATGATTTCCGGAAGTTCGTATGGGTGCTGCGCAACAATGGCGGCCTCAAGCAAGCGCAGCAGCGCGGCGCGCGTCTTGATCATCAACGGGACTTCGTGACCCGTTTCGATTTCGCCTTGCCAGTGATACATTGATTCAACTGCGGTGCCCACATTGACGCACGCGGCAAGCCTTGCGGCGACGAGCGATCGCGCCAACGCCAGTGCCTGTTCGCGATCCGGCATATGCGTCAGCACCAGGATTGCGGCTTCGGCCAAGGAGACCTCATGCGTTTCGTCGTACTCACCATTTTACTGGCATTGCCCGTTCTCGACCTCTATATCACGGCGCGCGTGGCCCGCTGGACCGGCGTGCCGCTATGGATATGGCTCACCGGGTCCTTCCTGGCGGGCCTCCTGCTGTTGCGCAACGAGCGCAACGCCTTTCGCACCCGCACCGTGGCCACGCTGCACGGCGAGCAATCGTTGCTGCGCGGCCTGCTCGACAGCGGCCGCAAAGTGCTGGCGGCGTTCCTGCTGATCGTGCCAGGCATCGTTACCGACATAGTCGCGCTACTGCTGCTGGCCTTACCGCTTAACGTGGGCCGCGGCATGGGGCCGCAACCGGCTGCGGCCGGCCGCTGGACGCCGCGGCAGGGCCAATTCGAATCGCTCGACGGGGATTACCGGCGTCTTGACTGACGACATCCGCCGCCCGACGGTCAGCGCATCCTGTCGGCGATGGTCTGCTGGGCGCTGGCCGCATGGCGGTACGCCCACACGATCATCGCCAGCCCGGCGGCAAACATCGGCAGCGACAGCCACTGACCCATCGAGAGGCCCCCCGCCAGCAGTCCCAGGAAACTGTCCGGCTCGCGCGCGAACTCGGCAATGAAGCGAAACGTGGCATAGCCCATCAGGAACAGGCCCGAGACCGCGCCCCGCGGCCGGGTCCGGCTGGCAAACCACCAGAGCACCACGAACAGCGCCACGCCTTCCAGCGCGAACTGGTAGAGCTGCGACGCGTGCCGCGGCAACCCATCCACCTGCGGGAAAACCATGGCCCACGGGCCGCTGGTCACGCGGCCGACGAGTTCACCATTGATGAAGTTGCCAAGCCGCCCGGCTGCGAGCCCGAGCGGCACGAGCGGCGCCACGAAATCGGTGACGTCGAGCCACTTCTTGTCGCGCGCCTTCGCGAAGAGCCAAAGCGCGACCAGCACGCCGAGGAACCCGCCGTGGAAGCTCATCCCGCCCGTCCAGACCTGCAGGACCTCGAGCGGGTGGGCGAGGTAGTACCCGGGCTTGTAGAACAGCACATAACCGAGCCGGCCACCCAGGATGACGCCGAACACGCCGTAGAACAGCATGTCGTCGACGTCGCGCGGGTGCCAGCCAGTGAGGAGGTTGCGCCGCGCGCGTACCTTGCCCAGCGCCAGGAACAGCACGAACGCCGCGACGTACATGAGCCCGTACCAGCGCACGGCAAGCGGTCCGATCTGCAGGGCGATCGGGTCGAACTGGGGATGTACGAACATGGGGACGGGCCGCAGTCTCGAAACAGTGAAGCGCCTTGGCGCACGGGCTCGTGCGCTAGAATCGATGTCGATTATACAAACCGTGCGCCCGCGCGCCCTACCTGAGGAAATTCGCATGTCATTCAACCGCCGTTCGCGGCTCATCACCCATGGCATCGCCCGCTCGCCTAACCGCGCGATGCTGCGCGCCGTCGGCTTTGGCGACGGCGACTTCGACAAGCCGATCGTCGGCGTGGCCAACGGCCACAGCACGATGAACCCCTGCAATGCAGGCATTCAGCCACTGGTGGACCGCGCGATGGAAAGTCTGCGTGCCGCTGGCGCCATGCCGCAGGTCTTCGGCGTGCCCACGGTCACCGACGGCATCGGCATGGGCACCGAGGGCATGAAGTATTCGCTGGTGTCGCGCGAAGTGATCGCCGACGCGATCGAGACCTCCGTCAATGGCCAGTGCATGGACGGCGTGCTGGTGGTTGGCGGCTGCGACAAAAACATGCCCGCCGGCATGATGGCGATGGCGCGGATGAACGTGCCCGGCATCTATGTCTACGCGGGCACGATCAAGCCCGGCTACTGGAAGGGCGAGACGCTGACGATCGTGTCGCCATTCGAGGCCGTGGGCAAGTTCGCTCAAGGCAAGATGTCGAAGGAAGACTACGACGGCATCGAGAAGAACGCGTGCCCGTCGGTAGGCGCGTGCGGCGGCATGTACACGGCGAACACGATGTCCTCGTCGTTCGAGGCGCTGGGCATGAGCCTGCTCGGGTCGTCGCAGATGGCGTCGCCCGATGCGGAGAAGGCCGATTCGGCTGCGCAGTCGGCAAGCGTGCTGGTGGAAGCCATCAAGCGCGATCTCAAGCCGCGCGACATCATCACCCGCCAGTCCATCGAGAATGCGATCGCGTTGGTGATGGCCACCGGCGGCTCCACCAATGCGGTGCTGCATTACCTCGCGATCGCCGCGGCGGCCGAAGTGCCCTGGACCATCGACGATTTCGAGCGCATCCGGCAGAAGGTGCCGGTGCTGTGCGACCTGAAGCCGTCGGGCCGCTACGTGGCGGTCGACTTCCACCGCGCCGGCGGCGTGCCGCAGGTGCTGAAAATCCTGCTCGAAGCCGGCCTGCTGCATGGCGACTGCATGACGATCACCGGGCGCACGATGGCGGAGGAACTCGCCGCGATTCCCGCCACGCCACGCGCCGACCAGGATGTGATCCGCCCCATTGACAACCCGATGTACAGGCAGGGCCACCTCGCCATCCTGCGCGGCAACTTGTCGCCGGAAGGTTGTGTCGCCAAGATCACCGGCCTCAAGAATCCCTCCATCACCGGTCCCGCGCGCGTATTCAATTCGGAACCGGAAGTGATGGATGCGATCATGGCCAGCAAGATCAAGGCGGGCGACGTAGTCGTGATCCGCTATGAAGGTCCGAAGGGCGGACCAGGCATGCAGGAGATGCTGGCGCCCACCGCGGCGCTGATCGGCCAGGGTCTCGGCGAGTCGGTGGGCCTCATCACCGATGGCCGCTTTTCCGGCGGCACCTGGGGCATGGTGGTCGGCCACGTGTCGCCGGAGGCCTTCGAGGGCGGCACGATCGCGCTGGTCCAGGAAGGCGATTCCATCACCATCGATGCGCCCTCGCTGCTGATCCAGCTCAATGTGCCCGACGACGAAATCGCGCGTCGCCGCGCCGCGTGGCGCCAGCCGCCGCCGCGCTATACGCGTGGCCTGCTCGCGAAATATGTGCGCCTCGTATCGACGGCCAGCAAAGGCGCCATCACCGACGGCTGAAGCCGCGTTGTCCCGCCGCAATCCGTCGCCGCGCGCGGCGCCATCCCGCCATGGTGCCGGCGCGGTCCGGGTGCGCGCCCGCATGCAAACGATGAGGAAACAATGTTCGTCCGACGCCTTGCATTGATCGCCGTCGCCGCGTGGCT
>JBKJSU010000181.1:0-5553 GCA_046594415.1 Casimicrobiaceae bacterium
GAGTGGTGGACGGCGGCCAACGGCGCGTCGTTCCACAACCTCGATCTCGCCAAGTCTTCGCTCGCCAATTCGGTGACCGCGTCGCAGGAAGGACTGAAGATCCTCGACGACGCGATCAAGGCAAAGCTGGTGGTGCCACCCGTGGCGGCCAACGCGGTCGCCGCGCCAGCCGCCGCAAAGTAGCGTCGTCATGACTTCCTCCCGGGGCGGGGCCGTTGCCTCGCCCGCTTTTTTTGTGAGCGCGCCGTTGCGCCGTTGCGCGTGTTCCGCGCGGAGGCAATCACGTTGACCCTTGCCGTCGCATCCGTGGCGTTCTGGCTCATCGCCGTCGTGATGGTGACGATCGCGCTGGCCTTCGTGTTGCCCGCATTCCTGTTGCCGCAGGCAGCAGTCGCGATGCCTTCCCGCCCGGCAACCGGCGCCACGTCACGCCATCGCGTGTCGCGACTGGCGCTGGTCCCGGCGCTCCTGCTGCCGATGCTGGCATTCGGGCTGTACGCGCTCTGCGGGGATCCCGGCGCGGTCTCCGGCGGTACCGGCGCGACGACGCTGACCGGCGGCAATCCGCCAGCGGCGCCGGCATCGCGCGACGACCTGGTCCGCCATCTGGAACGAAATCCTGGCGACGGCCGCGGCTGGGTCCTGCTCGCGCGGATGGAGTTCGAGTCCGACCGCTTTGCGCAAGCGGCGGCCGCCTACGCGAGCGCAATCGCCTCGAATTCGAAGATTGCCGCCGATCCGGCCGTCTGGTGCGAATACGCCGACGCCGTCGGCATGGCGCAGGGCGGCAAACTTGCCGGCAAGCCGCGCGAGCTGGTGATGCGCGCGCTCGCCTTGAATCCCCTGCATCCGGCAGCACTGGAAATGGCCGGCGGCGCCGCCTTCGAAGCGCAGGAATACGCAGCGGCGGCGCAGTACTGGCGCGAACTGCTGGCCCAATTGGCGGCGCAGGCGCGCGCGCGCATCGAACTTGAAGCCGCCATCGCCCGCGCGGATGGCCTGGCAAGCCCGTGAGTCCGGCATGCAACGCCGGTGCCCAGCAGGGACGCCTGCCATGAAGCCCATGTCGCTGCTGGCCGGATTGGCGCTGTTGCTGGCACCGCCCCACGCGGTGCCCCAGGCGCAGTCGCCGGCGCCGCCGCAGGTTGAGGCGCAATCGGCCATACCCGCTTCGCGCGGCGAGTTGCTGTATCGCAACCACTGCATCACCTGCCACTCGACGGACGTGCATTGGCGCGAACGGCGGCTCGTCACCGACTTCGGCAGCCTGATCGCGCAGGTGGGGCGGTGGGAGAAGAACGCCGGCCTCGGCTGGAGCAGCGAAGAGATTCTCGACGTCGTCCAGTTTCTCAATACGACGATCTACCGCTTTCCGAACGGGGCCCCGCAGCAGAAGGGCTGAACATCGCCGCGGGCCGCGGGCGGCAACGCGAATGCGCCGGGTTTGCCTTCGATCAATGAAAGGTAGCGGTCGGGCCACTAGACTTGGTCGCCAATCCAGCGCCCAGGGCATCCCGCCGGGCATGGTTCCGCCACGCCGCGGGAAGGAGCGCATGCCGTGTCCGTGCATCGCATCGCCAAGGGGCTCGACATTCCGCTTGCCGGCGCGCCGCGGGGCGAACCCGAAGCTACGCCCACGCCCACGTTCGTCGCGTGGGTCGCCGCCGACTACGCGGGCATCAAGCCGGCGCTGCGCGTGAATGTGGGCGACCGCGTGCTGCGCGGCTCGCCGCTGGTCGAGGACAAGCGAACCGGGGTTTGCCATACGGCGCCGGCCACCGGCGTGATCGCCGCGATCCATCGCGGCGAGCGGCGCGCGCTGCAGTCGGTCGTCATCACCGTCGGGCCGACCGAACCTGCCGTGCCGCAGGCAGCCTTTGCGAGCTTCACCGGCGCCGATCCCGCCACGCTGGACGCCGATGCCATTCGCGCACTGCTGGTCGAGTCCGGCGCATGGACCGCATTGCGCACGCGTCCCTATTCCCGGGTACCGGCTCCGGAGACCGCGCCGCATGCATTGTTCATCACGGCGATCGATACCCGGCCGCATGCGCCCGATGCGGACGCCGTGCTGGCGGCACGCGCCGCCGACTTCCAGACCGGCGTCGCCGCGTTGTCCCGACTCTGCGCCGGCACGACCTATGTATGCGTCGCCGCCGGATCGCGCATTGCCGTGCCGACGACGGACCGGGTGGTCGTCGAGGAATTCATCGGACCGCACCCTGCGGGCACCGCGGGGCTGCACATCGAGCTGCTCGACCCCGTGGGCGCGGGCAGGACCGCGTGGCATGTCGGTTATCAGGATGTGGCCGCCATCGGGCATTTGCTGGCGACCGGTCAACTCGACCTCGAGCGCGTGATTACGCTGGCGGGCCCCGGCGCCTTGCGTCCGCGCTATCTGCGTGTGCGTGTCGGGGCCTCGCTGTCCGGGTTGACCCGTGGCGAGCTGCAGCCGGGCCGTCAGCGCGTGGTCTCCGGCTCGGTGCTCGACGGACGCCGCGCCGAAGGCGAGGTCCACGGCTTTCTCGGCCGCTATCACCTGCAGGTAAGCGTGCTCCCGGAAGGCGACGAACGCGAACTCTTCGGCTGGATCGCGCCGGGTCGCGACAAGTTCTCGCTGCTGGGCGTGGTGCTGGGGGCGTGGAGCCGCCGGCGCGGACTGCCGCTGTCCACCACCACCAACGGCGGGCCGCGGGCCATGGTCCCCATCGGCGCCTACGAGCGCGTGGTCCCGCTCGACATCATGCCGACGTTCCTGCTGCGCGCGCTGATCACCGGCGACGTGGAGCGCGCCGAGGAATTGGGCGCGCTCGAACTGGACGAAGAGGATCTCGCGCTGTGCACGTTCGTCTGCCCCGGCAAGTTCGAATACGGTCCGCTGCTGCGCCGGACGCTCGAGCAGATCGAGAAGGAAAGCGCATGACAGGGCGGAGGCTTGGCTGATGCGCGCCTTCCGCGCCGCGCTCGACCGCGTGGGTCACCACTTCGAGAAGGAAGGCCGGCTCGAGCGCCTGTATCCGCTGTGGGAGGCCGCCGACACTTTCTTCTATACGCCGGCGTCGGTCACGACGGGCAGCGCGCACGTCCGCGATGCCATCGACTTGAAGCGGATGATGATGCTCGTGGTCATTGCCACGCTGCCCTGCGTGTTCATGGCGATGTACAACACCGGGCTGCAGGCCAATCTCGCGCTCGATCCCGCCAAGGCGGCCACGCTGGTCGGCTGGCGTCACGACGTACTGCGCGCGCTGGGTGTTGGCTACTCCGCGCAAAGCATGGCGGCCTGCATCGTCCACGGCGCGTTGTACTTCCTGCCGCTCTACATCGTGACGATGGTGGTCGGGCTGTCGTGGGAGGTGCTGTTCGCGATCATCCGCCGGGTGGAGGTGAACGAGGGCTTCTTCGTCACCGGCATCCTGTTTCCGCTGATCCTGCCGCCGACCACGCCGCTGTGGCAGGCAGCGCTCGGCATCAGCTTCGGCGTGGTGCTGGCCAAGGAAGTGTTCGGCGGCACCGGGATGAACTTCGTCAACCCGGCACTGGCGGCGCGCGCCTTCCTGTTCTTCGGCTATCCGGCGCAGATTTCCGGCGACACCGTGTGGACGGCGATCGACAAGCCGCACGCGGTCGACGGCTTCTCGGGCGCAACGCTGCTCGCGCAGCTGCGCCAGACCACCGAGCCCTTCGCCAATCTCGACCTGTCGTGGTGGAATGCCTTCAGCGGCCTGGAGCCGGGTTCGATGGGCGAGACGTCCGCACTGGCTTGCCTGCTCGGCGCGGTCATCCTGATCGTCACGGGCATCGGCTCGTGGCGGACGATGGCCGGCGTGACGGTGGGCACCATTGCGATGGCCGTCACGTTCAACGCGATCGGCTCTGCCACCAATCCCTACTTCGCGGTCCCGTTCTGGTGGCACATGGTGCTGGGCGGCTGGGCCTTCGGCACCGTGTTCATGGCCACCGACCCGGTGACCTCGCCGTTCACCGAACGCGGCAAGTGGATCTACGGTGCGACGATCGGCGCGTTGGTCGTGCTGATCCGCACGGTCAATCCCGCCTACCCGGAGGCGATGATGCTGGTCATCCTGTTCATGAACGTGATGGCGCCATTGATCGACTATCCGCTCGTTCGCGCCAACATCAAGCGCCGGTTGCGCCGCCGTGCCGAACACTGAGTCAACCCGCTACACGATCGTGTTCGCCGCCGTGGTGTGCGTCGCGTGCGCGCTTGTGGTCGCCACGTCCGCCGTGGGCCTGCGCTCGAAACAGGAGGCCAACCAGCTGGTGTTCCGGCAGAAGAACGTGCTGCTGGCGGCCGGACTCGTGCAGTCGGACGAAACGCTCACCGACGGCGAGGTTCGCGCGAAATTCGAGCGCAACATCCGCGTGCGCCTCGTGGACCTTGCCACCGGCGAGTACATGGCCGACGGCAAGCTCGATGTCGAAACCTACGACCAGCGCCGCGCCCGCAACGACCCTGCCCTCTCCCGCGCGGCGGCGCCCAATGCCGCCAAGGTTGCGCGGCTGCCGACCTTCGGCGCCGTCTACCTCGTGCGCGCCGACGGCAAGGATGCGCCGGTCGAGCAGGTGGTGCTGCCGATCGAGGGCATCGGCATGTGGGGCACGCTCTACGGCTTCCTCGCGCTCGACCGCGACGGCAGGACGATCCGCGGCCTCACATTCTACGACCAGAAGGAAACGCCCGGCCTGGGCGGCGAGATTTCCAATCCGCGCTGGCAGGCTCTATGGGTCGGGCGCCAGGCGTTCGATGCGGGCTGGGAGCCGAAGATCACCGTGATCAAGGGCAACGCGGGCCCACCGGCGCAGGATCCCCATCGCGTGGATGCGATCTCGGGCGCCACCATCACGAGCAATGGCGTATCGCGGCTGGTGGGGTTCTGGCTCTCCCGCGACGGCTACGGCCCGTATCTCCAACGTTTTCGCGAGGGAGGCCGCAGTTGAGCGCACTGGATGCGGTATTCGGCAGGAAAGCGCGCAGCACGCTCTTCGCGCCGATCATCACCAACAACCCGATCGCCGTGCAGGTGCTGGGCATCTGCTCCGCGCTGGCGGTGACCACGCGCATCGACAAGGCATTGGTCATGGGTGCGGGCGTGACGCTGGTCACGGCATGCGCCAACCTCGCGGTCAGCCTCGTGCGCAACTACACGCCCAGCAGCATCCGCATCATCGTGCAGCTGGCCATCATCGCGTCGCTGGTGATCATGGTCGACCAGTTCCTCAAGGCCTACCTGTTCGAGTTGTCGCTGGAGCTGTCGGTATTCGTCGGCCTGATCATCACCAATTGCATCGTGATGGGACGCGCCGAGGGCTTCGCCATGCAAAATCCGCCGCTGGCGTCGTTCCTCGACGGCATCGGCAACGGGCTCGGCTATGCGCTGGTGCTGTTGCTCGTCGCGTTCATCCGCGAGTTGTCGGGCGCCGGCAAGGTGTTTGGCTTTACCGTGCTGCCGCTGCTCAACGACGGCGGCTGGTACCTGCCCAACGGCCTGATGCTGCTGGCCCCCTCGGCGCTGTTCATCGTTGCGTTGC
>JBKJSU010000204.1:0-8630 GCA_046594415.1 Casimicrobiaceae bacterium
GATGACACCGAAGGCGATCAGGTAGCGCAGCGTGGGATTGCCGGCGAAGTCGGGCAGCAGGTTGCCAAGGCGCGGCGACAGTGTCATCGCGGCCACGAAGCCCAGCACCCACGAGAAGAGCGCGATCACCTGCCGCGTGAAGCCGCGAAAATACGCGAAGACCACGGACAGGCCGAACAGCGCGACGATCGCCCAATCGAATGCATTCATCGCGCTGCTGCCTGCGCCTACTTGGCGGGCGCCACGATGCCGCTGTATCCGTCGCCCTTCAACTTGTCGCGTACAGCGCCGGCCGCATCGCGCGTGGCAAACGGCCCGACCCGCACGCGCCACAGTTTCGTGCCCGATGCCGTGGTCAACGGCTCGGTATACGCCGCGTAGCCGGCCTTTTTCAATTTATTGGCCAGCGAGTTGGCGCCCTTGTCGTCCGAGAACGCAGCCAGTTGTACGGAAAAGCCGGGGCCATCGGCCGCCGGCTTGGCCGGTTCCTTGGCCGCTTCGGACCTGGCCGGCTCGGCCTTGGCCGAATCTGTCTTGGCCGAATCCGCCTTGGCGGATGGCGACAATACCTTCTGCTCGGCCTCGGCCAGCGACCGCTTCGGCGGCACGGCGGCCGAAGCGGTGGGGGCCGGCGCCACCGCGTTGCCGGACGACGGTGCCGGCGCGCCGCCGGATGCCGGTGCGGGCGGGGGTGACATCGCCGGTTCGGCCTTCATCGGATCGGCCTTGGCCGCGTCCGGCTTCGGCGTCTCCACGCGTGCAGGCTCGGCCTTGGCCGCATCGCCGGCGCCCTTCGCGTTCAGCTTGTTGGCGAACTTGCCGTTGTCGACCGGCGGGATCTTGACCGACACGTCCTCGCCCAGCGGCTTCGGCTCGCTTTCGAGCAGCATCGGCACGAATACGGCGGCGGAAAGCGCCAGCACGATCGCACCGACGAGCCGGCGCCGCGCGCGGCGGCGAAGGTCGTCGACATTCACATCAGTGGGTTGTGCCATCGGCCTTGATCTGACGAAGGTAGGTTCACGCGCGCCCCAGGGCCGACTTGGCCGCAGCCACGGTCAGGAACGACCCGAACACCACGATTCTATCAGCCTCGCCCGCATCGGCCCGCGCTGCCGCCACGGCCTCCTCCATCGCCTCGAAGGTGCGCACTGTCGCAGGCGCCACGCCCGCCCACAGCAGCGCACTGCGCACCTGCGCCGCCGTGGCACCGCGGGGACCGGGCAACGGGGCCACATACCAATGGTCCACACGCGGACGGATCGCCGCGACCACGCCGGCGATGTCCTTGTCCGCCAGCATGCCGCACACGGCATAGGTCTCCGGGTGATACCCCATGTCGCCGAGCGCCTCGGCCAGCGCCCGTGCGGCGTGCGGATTGTGCGCGACGTCGAGCACGATCGTCGGCCGTCCGGGCAGCACCTCGAAGCGCCCCGGCAGCACGACGTTGAGCAGCCCGTCGCGCAGCGCGCCGGCGCTCACCGGCAACCGGTCACGCAGCAGGTCGAGCGTGGCCAGCGCCACGGCGGCGTTGCCCAATTGATACTTGCCGCGCAACGCGGGAAACGGCAGGCCGAAGCGCTCGCGCTGCCCGCTGTAGCGCCACTGCGTGCCCTCCGCGACATGGCCGAAGTCGCGACCTGCCACATGCAGGAGCGCGCCCACCGCGGCAGCCACTGCAATCACGGAGGCCGGTGGATCGCGATCGCCGCATACCGCCGGCTTGCCGCGACGAAAAATCCCCGCCTTCTCGCGGCCGATGCTCTCGCGTTCGGCACCGAGGTACTCGACGTGATCGATGTCCACGCTCGTCAGCACCGCGACGTCCGCATCGACGATGTTCACCGCATCGAGCCGCCCGCCCAGGCCCACCTCGAGCACCAGCGCCTCGAGTCCGGCGCGTGCGAAGAGCCACAGTGCGGCGAGCGTGCCGAACTCGAAGTACGTGAGCAGGATGGGCTGGCCGTACGCATCGAGGGTTGCAACCCGCGCGTCCTCGACCGCGCCAAAGGCGGCGAGCAGCTCGGCATCCGTGGCCTCGACGCCGTTGACGCGTACCCGTTCGTGATAGCGCAAGAGGTGCGGGGATGTGTAGAGCCCCACGCGATAGCCGGCGCTGCGCAGGATCGCCTCGATCATCGCGCATGTCGACCCCTTGCCGTTGGTGCCGGTGACGGTGATCACCGGGCAGGTGATCGTCGCGTCCAGCCGCGCGGCAACGGCGCGCACGCGATCGAGGCCGAGCGCAATGGCCTTCGGATGCAGCGTTTCGAGATAGGCAAGCCACGCGGCGACCGTGCCGGGTCGTGTCATGGGCAGGATCCGTGCAATCCGGAGTATTCGCGCGGCACGCGCCCGGGCGCGCGCCGCAACCGCTTCAGGTCGCCGGAGCAGGCTGCCGCGTCAGCAGCGCGAGCAACTGGGCCAGCTCATCGCGCAACCGGCGGCGGTCGATGATCAGGTCGAGCGCACCCTTTTCCATCAGGAAGTCCGCGCGCTGGAACCCTTCCGGCAATTTTTCGCGCACCGTCTGCTCGATCACGCGAGGACCGGCAAAGCCGATCAGCGCGCCCGGCTCGGCGATCACGATGTCCGCAACAAATGCAAACGACGCGGACACACCGCCCATCGTCGGGTCGGTCAGGATCGAGATGAACGGCAGCCTTGCCTTGTTCAGTTCCTGCAGCACGGCCGTGGTCTTGGCCATCTGGAACAGCGAATTGACGCCTTCCTGCATCCGCGCGCCACCGGAGGCCGACACACACACGAAGGGGATGCGGTTTTCATACGCCACGCGCACGCCGCGAACCATCCGCTCGCCGACCACCGACCCCATCGAACCGCCCATGAAGCCGAAGTCGAATGCGGCCAGCACCAGAGGCACGCTCTTCACACTGCCCTGCATCACCACCAGCGCGTCGGTTTCGCCTGTTTCCTCGAGCGCGGCGGCGAGACGATCCGGATATTTCTTCTGATCCTTGAACTTGAGGCTGTCGATCGGCACGACTTCGGAGCCGATCTCGAAGCGGCCTTCCGGATCGAGCAGTTGCTCGATCCGCTCCCGCGCGGGCACGCGTGAGTGGTGCCCGCATTTGGGACAGACATGAAGATTGTTTTCGAGGTCGGCGCGATACAGCACCGTCTCGCACGCCGGGCACTTGATCCACAGGCCCTCGGGCACGGGCGTGCGCCGGTCGCCAGGAGTGCGCTTGATACGGGGCGGCAGCAGTTTCTGCAGCCAGCTCATGGTATTGCCCTCCGCTCGGTGTCGCGCGCGGCGGCAACCGGACTGGCCGGCATCGCATCGAGCGCCTCACGAATGGTACCAAGCCAGGCCCCGGCACGGGAAGCGGCGTCGGCGGGCGCGCCACTCTCGATTTCCTGGATGATCCGGCTACCGATGACCACCGCATCGGCATGCGCGGCGATGGCCACGGCGCTCGCCGCGTCGCGGATGCCGAAGCCCACGCCCACCG
Organism: Casimicrobiaceae bacterium; assembly: GCA_046594415.1. GTDB lineage: Bacteria > Pseudomonadota > Gammaproteobacteria > Burkholderiales > Casimicrobiaceae > VBCG01. The sequence continues at coordinate 3,477 of JBKJSU010000204.1, forward strand.
GCAACGTAACGTGGCGGCGAATTTCCTCGAGCTTGCGACCCACGTCGGCGGTGTCGAGGTTGCCCGCGCCGGTGACGCCCTTCAACGAGACGTAATAGACATAGCCGCCGGCCAAACTTGCCACCAATTCGATGCGCGCTTCCGGGGTGGTGGGCGAAATCAGGAAGATGGGCGCGATCGCATGCGCGACCATCAGCGCGGCATACTCAGTGGCCTCCTCCGGCGGATAGTCGACGACCAGTACGCCGTCGACGCCCGCATCGCGCGCGCGCGCGGCAAACGCCGCCGTGCCCATTGCCTCGATCGGATTGGCATAGCCCATCAGCACCACCGGCGTGGCCGTGTTACGCGCGCGGAACTGCGCCACCACGTCCAGCACGTCATGCAGGCCCACGCCCTGCGCTAGCGCGCGCTCCGACGCCCGCTGGACCACTGGACCGTCCGCCATCGGATCGGAAAACGGCACGCCGAGCTCGATGATGTCGGCGCCCGCCGCGACCATGGCGTCCATGATCGATAGCGTGGCGGCCAGCGACGGGTCGCCGGTGGTCACATACGGAATGAGCGCCTTGCGGCCCGCGGCGCGGAGCCGCGCAAACGTGGCGTCGATGCGGCTCAAGACAGCTTCGCGTTCTTGAGGGCGTCGCGTTCGGCCACGGTGTTCATGTCCTTGTCGCCGCGACCGGAGAGATTGACCAGCAGGATCTCGTCCTTGCGCATCGTGGGCGCGAGTTTCGTGGCGTACGCAAGCGCGTGCGCCGATTCGAGCGCCGGGATGATGCCTTCGATGCGACAGCACTGATGAAACGCAGCCAACGCCTCGTCGTCGTCGATGGCCACGTACTCGGCGCGTTTCGAGTCCTTGAGCCACGCGTGCTCGGGACCCACGCCCGGATAGTCGAGCCCTGCCGACACCGAATGCGTCTCGGTGATCTGGCCGTTGGCGTCCTGCAGGAGGTAGGTGCGATTGCCGTGCAGCACGCCGGGGCGCCCCGCCGACAGCGACGCCGAATGGCGGCCGCTGGCAATGCCTTCGCCGCCCGCCTCGACGCCGATCAGGCGCACGTTCTCGAACCCGATGTACGGATAGAAGATGCCCATTGCGTTGCTGCCGCCGCCCACACACGCGATCACCGCATCGGGCTGCCGCCCGGCATACTCGGGCATCTGCACGACGCACTCGTCGCCGATCACGCGCTGGAAGTCGCGCACCATCATCGGATACGGATGCGGACCGGCCACGGTGCCGATGATGTAGAACGTGTTCTCGACGTTGGTCACCCAGTCGCGCATCGCTTCGTTCAGCGCATCCTTCAGCGTCTTCGAGCCCGATTCCACCGGCACCACCTTCGCGCCCAGAAGGTTCATCCGGTATACGTTCTGCGCCTGGCGCTTGACGTCTTCCGAGCCCATGTACACGATGCATTCCATGCCGTAGCGCGCCGCGATCGTGGCCGTGGCAACGCCATGCTGTCCCGCGCCGGTTTCGGCGATCACGCGCGGCTTGCCGAGACGACGCGCCAGCAGCGCCTGCCCGATCACATTGTTGATCTTGTGCGCGCCGGTGTGATTCAGGTCCTCGCGTTTCAGCCAGATCTGGGCGCCGCCCAGTTCGCGCGACCAGCGTTCCGCGTGATACACCGGCGACGGCCGGCCCACGTAGTGCTTCAGTTCGCGCTCGAATTCGGCGCGAAATTCGGGATCGTGCTGGTAACGCGCGTAATGTTCCTTCAGTTCCTCGAGCGCGCGGATCAGCGTTTCCGCGACGAACACGCCGCCGTAAGGACCGAAATGACCACGGGCATCCGGCAAGTCATACATCTGCATCGCGAACTCCCTGCAAGAATGCGTTGATGCGCGCTGCGTCCTTCAGGCCGCGGCGCACCTTGCCATCGGGGCCGAGTTCCTCGACGCCGCTTGAAACGTCCACCGCCCACGGCTGCACGGCGCGAATCGCGGCCATCACGTTACCCGCATCGAGGCCGCCGGAAAGGATCGCCGGCGCCGGCAGCTTCGCCTGCACCGCCGGCGAAAGCCGGGACCAGTCGAACGCCCGTCCGGTGCCACCAGGCAGGTCACCCGGCCAGAACGAATCGAAGATGAATCCGCTGGCATCATCGTAGAGCGCTGCGAATTCTACCAAATCGACCCCATCCTTCATGTGGATCGCCTTGAGATAGGGACGCCCCGACGCGCGACACAGCGCGGGCGGTTCGGCACCATGGAACTGCAGTACGTCGAGCGGCACGGCATCGAGTATCGCACGCACGTCGGCTTCCGTTGGGTCGACGAAGAGCCCGACGCGGGTTACAAAGGGCGGCAACGAATCCGCGATCACGCGCGCCTGTCCAACCTCGACAAAGCGCGGCGTGCCTGACCAGAACACGAGGCCGATCGCATCAGCACCCGCGCGCGCCGCGGCCAGCCCGTCGCCCACGCGCGTGATGCCGCAGATCTTGACGCGCGTGCGCACGCCATTCATGCGGACACCTGCACCGTGCGCACGGTCGGCGGCAGCGCGAAGCGCGCGTCGTAGTCGGCGCCCGCGAAATAAAGTCCGTCCGCGGCAAACGTGGGCGGCGCGCGCGTGCGATCGCGCGCGTCCAGCATCGCGTGGAGCGACGCGGGCGACTCGCGCCCGGCGCCGACATAGACCAGTGCACCGACGATGTTGCGGATCATGTGATGGAGAAAGGCGTTGGCCGAAAAATCGAACCGAAGCAGGTCACCCGCTCGGGTGATCTGTGCGCGCAGCAGCGTCTTCACCGGCGATTTCGCCTGGCACTCCGCCGCCCTGAACGACGAAAAATCGTGGGTGCCGACGAGATGCGCGGCTCCGGCACGCATGGCCTCAAGGTCGAGCGGTAGATGGTACCAGCCCGTGCGTCCCGCATTGAGCCCGGGGCGTTGCGCGCGATCGGCCAGCAGGTAAGTGTAATGCCGCGCCGTCGCGGCAAAGCGCGCGTGAAATTCGGCGGGCACTTCCTGCGCCCACAGCACCGCGGCAGACGCGGGCAGGTGCGCGTTCACGCCCCGCGTCCACGCGGTGAGCGGACGCGCCGCCGCCGTGTCGAAATGGGCGATCTGCGACACCGCATGCACGCCCGCGTCAGTGCGCCCGGCCGCAACTACGCTCACCGGATGGTCCGCGATCGCCGCCACCGCGCGTTCCAGCGCGTCCTGCACGCCGCAGCCGGACGGCTGCGACTGGAAGCCGCAGAAGGCGCTGCCCGCATATTCAACAGCAAACGCGATTCGCATCGGGGATCACCGGCCGCAAGATTGAAACCACAGGGATGAGTCCGCAAAGACAACGGGCGGCGGATCCACGATCCGTCGCCCGTTGGATACTACCCCCAGTGCCGCGGTCAGCCGAGCTTGGCCAGCAACGCCTTGGCTTCGACCTTCTGCTGGTCGTCGCCCTCGTGCAGCACTTCCTGCAGGATTTCGCGCGCGCCCTCGACGTCGCCCATTTCCTGATACGCCTTGGCAAGGTCGAGCTTGGTGGCCGCGTCGTGCCATTGGCCATCGAGCACCGACGGCGTCGGGTCCTCGAATGTCGTGCGGTCCGGATCGAAGGACAGGTCGAGCTTGTCGAGTTCCATCGCCGCCGCGGGACGCGTGAGCGCCGACGTGGCCGGCGCCGCCGCTGCCGCTTCGAGCACCGGCTCCATGTGCGCCTTGCCCATCGGTGCCGGCTTGTCGGCATCGTCGAGCTTGAAGTCGAGATCGAAGCGGGTGGCTTCGACGACTTTGTCCTTGCCGTGATCGACGGTTTCGGTCATTGACGACGTGAAGGATTCGACGCCGGACTTGCCGGCCATGGCCGCACCGGCGATGGCCGCGCCGGCCAGGCCCACCGCACCCATGCCCATGGCGTGCGTCTTGTCGACCGCATTTTCACCCGCATGCGTCGTGGCCTTGGCCGTGCGCTCGAGTTCGGACTGTGCGCCGGCAAGAATGTCGGCCGGCGATTTCGACTTGCCCGACGTCGGCGAGATCGAGATTTCCTCGTCCATCTGGAAGTCGAGGCTCGATTCGGGCGGCGCCGACGCGCGCTTCGCGGTATCGACGCTGCCTGCTTGGCCGGAAAAATTCATCGCGCCCGCTGCTGCCGCAGACACGCCGCCTTCGCCGAACATCGGATTGTTGGGATCGAGCTGCCGGCCGAGCGCCACGGCCTTCTGCCAAACCTCGCCCTGGCCACTGGTGACCGAATACAGTTCCGACGCAACGGTTTCGAATGCCGACGGCTTGTTGTGCTGGGCGTGGATCTCGAGCAGCTTGAGATAGATCTCCTGGCGCTGCGGATCCTTCTTCAGCGCGTCCTTCAGGATTTCTTCCGCCTGCGCATCGCGACCGTAGGCGAGGTACACCTCGGCCTCGGCGATCGGATCCACTTCGTCCGTATCGATGTTGCCGAGCCCCTCGCGGCTGAAGTCGCTGGCGAGCGAGTTGTCGCCGGTGTTGACGACGCCGCCGCCGGTGGAACCGAACACCGTATTGGTCTTGATGTCGGTGCCCGAGATGATGCTGTCCTCGAACTTGGTGGTCTTGCGGCGACGCGCGGCGATCAGCGCGGCAATGCCGCCCAGGATGGCAAGCGCGCCGACGCCGATGACCCAAGGCGGCGTGCCGCCAAGCAGGTCCTCGAAGAATCCGGGCGGCTCCTTGGCCGCTGCCTTGGCGACGACCTTCGGCGCGGCCGGCGGTGCGGCCTTCGGCGGTTCTGCCTTGGGCGGTTCCACCGCCTTGGGCGCTTCGACCTTGGGCGCTTCGACCTTCGGCGCTTCGACCTTCGGGGCCTCGACCTTCGGGGCCTCGACCTTCGGGGCCTCCGCTACCTTGGGCGCTTCGGCTTTCGGTGCCGGCGCCACGACCGGTGCAGGTGCTGCGGCCTTCGGCGGCTCGACCTTCGCGGGTTCCGGTGCCTTGGCCACGGGAGCCGGAGCAGGCGCGGGCGCCTTGCCCTTGGCTGCATCGGTCTGCGCCTGTGCTTGCGCCAGCGTCGGATTTCTGATTTCGGTGGCGCGCTGAAGATCCCTGACCGTCTTTTCCAGTTCCGCAATGCGGCTCTGGGCATCGCGGAACTGCGCCTCGCGTGCTACCGAGGTCTCGGCGGCGCCGGCGCCCTTCGCCGTGCCGGCGTCCTTC
>JBKJSU010000229.1:0-5552 GCA_046594415.1 Casimicrobiaceae bacterium
TCGGCGGCGCCGAGGATGGCGAACCGGACCCCGGCCTGCTGCAACACTTGCGCGAACGCGCGGGCGATCTTCTGGCCGCGGGGGTCGAAGGATTCGGCCGACCCGACATAGAACAACCAGTCGAGCGCCTGTACCTCCTGCGCCGTGGTGGCGACGGCGATGTCAAGCCCCTGCGCCCAGTCGCCGCGCGTGCCCGCCTCGAAGCCCCAGGGATTGCTCTGCGCCTCGTAGGCCTCGAACACGGCCTTCAGTTCATGTGGAAATGCGCCCTCCATCAACACGCGCTGCTGACGCATCCGAAAGAACTTGTCCAGATGCTCGAGCTCGATCGGGCAGGCCGACTCGCAGAAGCCGCACGTCGTGCAGGCCCACAATGCGTCCTCGCTGATCACTCCGCCGACCAGCGCGGGCAGCGTTCGTTCGGGCGTATCGCCCGCCAAAATGGTCTCGCGCTCGTCGAGCAGATGCCTCTTCAGGCTGTCGTTGACCCACTTCAACGCAAGCGGTTTGCCCGTGACATAGGTAGGGCAGGAGGTCTTGCAGCGGCCGCACTCGGTGCAGGTAAAGGCGTCGTAGCCGTCTTTCCACAGGAGATCGCGTGCGGTGCGCACACCGACGCTCACTTCGTCGCCGTCGGCGCCATTCATCAGGCGGTCGAGGTCCACGGTGGGAACGCGGTTGGGCGGCCCGGCACGCGCGAAGAACAATCCCGGCAATGCGGTAACGATGTGGAAGTGCTCGCCCACGGGCAACAGCACCAGGAACGAAAATACCGTCATCATCTGCACCCAGTACGCCACATGCCAGCCGATTCGCAGCGCCGGCTCGCTCCATCCGGCAAACACCGACGCCAGCGCCGCGCCGGCGAAGGCAAAGCTCCGCTCGTGGGCCACGCCCGGGTCGGTGGCGGCGAACAGCGCGAAGCGAAAGCCGTCGAAGGCAAGATCGGTGACCATGATCGCCGCGATCAGCGCCAGGACGAGGATCGCCTCGCGGTTCCGCTCGAGCCGCGCCGGCTTCTGCACGAAGCGGCGATAAAACGCGTAGAGCACCGCGGCGAGCACCGCGAGCTCGACCACGTCCTTGCCGCTCGCGAACATTCCGCCGAGCCATCCCGGATAGACAAAATCCGGCATGTATCCGATGAGGATCAGCTGGAACTTCCGGGCCAGCAAGGCGAGGAAACCCGTGAAGATCACGCAATGCATGATCCCGGCGGCAGGCTCGCCGTGGATCATCCGCGACTGCAGCAATCCATCGACCAGGACGCGCCGCAGCCGCGCCAACGGATGGTCCCAGCGAACCTCCGGCTGCAGGCGCACCACGATGCCAAGCTTGCGCCACGCCAGCCAGCCGAACCCGGCGAAGGCGATGGCCATGAGGAGCGTGATGCCGAGCGGACTCATCGCCGGCTCGGGTCAGGCCCGCAGCAATCGGGCGCCTATTTCAGGCCCACACCGGCCATCTTGCGACGCATGAACGCAATCTGGGTCGCCAGCGGCAGGTCCTTCGGGCAGACGTCGTGACAGGCCAGCAGCGACATGCACCCGAACACGCCGTGATCGTCCCCGATGAGGTCATAGAAGTCCTCGTCGGTGCGCGTGTCGCGCGGATCGATGCGAAAGCGCGCGATCCGGTTCAGGCCCACTGCGCCGACGAAGTCTTCGCGCATCCGGGCGGTGCCGCATCCGGCCACGCAGCATCCGCATTCGATGCAGCGGTCAAGCTCGTGGATCGCGTCAGCGAGTTCCGGCTCCATCCGCGCCTCCAGCCGCGACAGGTCCACCTCCTCCTCTTTGCCATGCAGCCAGCCTTGCAGGCGCTCGCTCATCGCGCGCATCCACTTGCCCGTGTCGACGGAGAGGTCGCCGATCAGCTCGAAGACCGGCAACGGCGCAAGCGTGATCACCGGGCCCATGTTCTGCGTCAGCGTGCGACAGGCAAGCCCCGGCCGGCCGTCGATGATCATGGCGCAGCTGCCGCAGATGCCGGCACGGCAGACGAAGTCGAACTGCAGCGATGCGTCCTGTTTTTCGCGGATCTCGTTCAGCGCGATGAACAGCGTCATCCCGTCGGCTTCCACCAGATCGTAGGTCTGCAGGTGCGGAACGCTGCCGGGTTCCTGCGGGTTGTAGCGCAGGATCCGGATCTTCAGGCTGCGGCGCTGCGCTGCCGCCGTGGCCGCGCGCAGCGGAATCACCGTGGTGTCATTCATCCTTGCCTCGCAGGCGCGGCCTTGTGGGCGGGTGCGCTCAATGGCTCGTCGATACGCTCGTTGGGACCGCGGAAGCGCTCGGGGAGCAGGTCCTCGAACGGCATCAGTTGCACCTGGACGGCCGCGCGGCCCGCCTCGCCATGCTTCTCCCGGATCGCGGCAACTTCGGCCGCGCGACCGGCCGTGGCGGGATGGTCGACATAGTCCTTCGTACCGTACCCGCGCCACCCCGGCGGCAGTTCCATCCGCGTCACGTCAATGGTTTCCCATGCGAGCGTCGGCAGCGTGGCAGCGGCGCCGTGCCATGTCGCCAGCGTGCGCTTCAGCCATTGTTCGTCGTTGCGGCGGGGAAAGTCCTGCCGGAAGTGCGCGCCACGGCTTTCGGTGCGGGTGAGCGCACCGTAGGCCACGCACAGCGCAAGCTTCAGCATCTTCTGCACGCGATAGGCGGCCACGAGCTCCGGATTGGCGCCGCGCGCGCGGTAGCGCAAGCCGATGTTGGCGCTGCGGCGCAGCAGCGCCTGCAATCCCTCGACCGCCGCCGCCAGGTCCTCGCCGGTGCGGAAAATGCCCACGTTGGCCGTCATCAGGTCCTGCATCTCGCCACGGATCGCATTGGCCTCCTCCTTGCCGCCACCGTCGACGAGCGTGTCGATCTTCGCCTGTTCCCGTTGCAGGAATTCGCCGATCAGGGCCGTCGAGAGCTGGACGTTGTTTTCCGGGCGATCGCAGAAGTCGCCGATGAACTCGCCGACGATCATGCCGCCGACCACCGTTTCGGCCACCGAGTTGCCGCCCAGCCGGTTGAAGCCGTGCATATCCCAGCAGGCGGCTTCGCCGGCGGCAAAGAGGCCCCTCAGCGTCGGACTCTCGCCGGTGTGGTTGGTGCGGATGCCGCCCATCGTGTAGTGCTGCGAAGGCCGCACCGGAATCCAGTCCTTGACGGGGTCGATGCCGAGGAAGTAGCGGCAGATGTCCTTCACTTCGCGCAGGTTGCGATCGATGTGGGCCGCGCCCAGCAGCGTGATGTCGAGCCACAGGTGTTCGCCGAAGCGGGACTTGACGCCCTTGCCGCTGTGGATATGTTCCTCCATGCGACGGGAAACGACGTCGCGCGACGCAAGTTCCTTCTTCTCCGGCTCGTAGTCGGGCATGAAGCGCTTGCCGTCGACGTCGCGCAGCAGGCCACCGTCGCCGCGACACCCTTCGGTGACGAGGATGCCGGCGGGAAAGATCGTGGTGGGATGGAACTGGATGGCCTCCATGTTGCCGAGGGCCGCCACGCCGGTCTCGAGCGCAATGGCGGTGCCGATGCCCTCGCAGATGACCGCATTGGTCGTGGCGCGATAGATCCGCCCGGCCCCGCCGCTGGCAATCGCCGTCGCTTTGGCCACGTAGGCGACGAGCTCGCCCGTGACCAGGTTGCGCACGATGGCGCCGTGGCAGCGTCCCGCGTCGTGGATCAGGGACAACGCTTCCACGCGCTCGTGCACGGGGATCGCATGCGCAATCGCCTGGTCGCTCACCGCATTCAGCATCGCATGGCCCGTGCTGTCGGAGACGTAGCAGGTGCGCCACTTCTTCGTGCCGCCGAAATCGCGCTGCGCGACCAGGCCATGTGCCTCGTCGCGCTCGGTGATCGTGGTCTTCGCGCCGTTGATGATGACGTCGCGGTCACCCTTCTGCACGCGGCTCCAGGGCACGCCCCATGCCGCGAGTTCGCGCACTGCCTTGGGCGCGGTGTGCACGAACATGCGCACGACGCGCTGGTCCGCACCCCAGTCGCTGCCGCGTACCGTGTCCTCGAAATGCACGTCCTCGTTGTCGCCCTGCCCCTTGATCACGTTGCCGAGGCTTGCTTGCATGCCGCCCTGCGCCGCCGCCGAGTGCGAGCGCTTGGGTGGCACGAGCGACAGGATCACCACATCGTGGCCCCGCCTCTTGGCGCCGATGCCCATGCGCAGGCCGGCCAGGCCGCCACCGATCACCAGTACGTCGGAGTAGATGATCTTCATTTGGGCTGTCCGCCGGCATTGGCAGCAGGTATCGCCGCCGCAGGCGCCGCCTGCAGGTAGGAGGGCACGTAGCGTTCGCCATAACGGTCACGGTGCTCAACGCCGATCTTCATATACGCCGCCAGCGTCGCGAACCCCAGCACCAGGAAGAACGCGGTGATGGCCCACTTGAGCGCCTTCAGCCAGCGCCGCGTGGCGGCCGGGTTGCCGCCGGGGAAACTGCCCCACTTCACCGCGAGGCGATAGAGTCCGATGCCCCCGTGCAGCTCCACCGCCAGCAGCAACACGATGTACAGCGGCCACATGTGGTCGGTCCATACACGGTCGGCGGATTCGAAGGGGCCGATGCGGTCGGGCCGTGTCAGCATGATGTAGAGATGCACCGAGGCAAGGAAGAACAGTGCGAAGCCGGTGGCCACCTGCCAGAACCACAGCGTGGTGTCCTCGTGCTTCATCATCCGCATGTGGCCGCGCAACGTGCGGAACTGCTGGTAGTTGGCGGGAAACTTGCGCACGGCAAGCATCGCGTGCACGACAAACAGCACGATGACGACAGCCACTACGATCGACACGATCCACGGATACGACCGGCCGAAGATGAAGTAGCCCTCGAAGGCCCGGGTGACGGTCCACATCGCATCCTTGCTGATCAGGATGGACGACACGAAGAACATGTGGCCCCACATGAAGAGCGCCAGCAGGAGACCGGTGACGCTCTGCGTGAGATCGAGCCGCGCCGGCCACCGGCTCTTGCGGGCGCGGTCGGCCAATCCGACGCCGACGATCAGCGGACTGCTTCGCTCCATCGTGCGCTCCCCCTTCGTTGCAACGTCGACGCGCGGCCATCAGCCGAGGACCAACCCGACCCGTCGCCCCATTCCGTACGCGCAACAATGGCGCCGTACGCCAGAGGAGCAACGTATCCCCCGGGGCACAAGCGAGTCTTGACCTGCATCAAAGTAGCCGGCGGCAATCAAGCGAGAATGGCCCAGCCACGAGTGCATGTCATCGGCATCAGCGTGCGGGGCATCGCCCCGCGAAGGCGGCAACGGCAAGGCGGGAGACATCCAATGTTCCAGATTCGAATCCATGGCCGCGGCGGCCAAGGTGTTGTGTCCGGCGCCGAGATGCTGTCGGTGGCCGCCTTTCTCGAGGGACGCTACGCGCAGGCGTTTCCGAGCTTCGGCTCGGAGCGCATGGGTGCACCCGTGATGGCGTTCTGCCGCATCGACGACCGGGAGATCCGGCTGCGCGAACCGGTGCTGCATCCCGACGCGCTGATCATCCAGGACCCGACGCTGCTGCACCAGGTCGACCTGTTC
>JBKJSU010000416.1:0-3586 GCA_046594415.1 Casimicrobiaceae bacterium
GCTGGCCAAGGCGCACGCGGCGTGCCGTGCGGTCCGGGCCGCCGACCTGCCGCTCGAGGTCACCTTTGCGCCGACGCGCCTCAACATCCACGAAGCCGGGCAGGTCATCGAGCGCGCCCGGTCGCTCGGCGCCTTCCGGTTCAACACGGGCAAGCTGATGCGGATCGGCACCGCGGCCCGCCTCTGGAATCGGCTGGAGGTTGATCTGGCGCAATATCAACGGTTCTTTGACATGCTGGAGCGTCACCGGCAGCTTGAAGGCGCCATGGAACTTTGCTATGTTCCATTCAGCATTGAAGAAGGACTGCGCAGAAGTTTGGCAGATCCGCCCGCAACGCTGCTGGTTTTGCCCGATGGACGCGTAAAGGTTGCGGCGGCGCTCCCTTACATTTGCGCGGATTTGCGGCGTGACACGTTGGCAGAGGCATGGGATGCCTACCGGCGTGCTTGGCGCGATCCAGTGGTACTTTTGGCAATGCGTGACGCGATCGCGGATGGTTCGCGTCACGCGCAAGCGAATACTTGGCAGTTGTTACCTGTTGCCCGCGCCTGACCCAACGGAGGGAAGATGAGTGAATTGAAGCCTGTTGCAGATGCAAAGACCACGGGCATTGCTCCCGCGAACGCCAAGACGGCGGGCGGCGAAAAGCCCGTGTGGCAAACGCCCAAGCTCGAGGACGTATCCGAACAGGTGATGGCGCAGCCCTACATCCGTTTCACCTGATCTTCGCACTCGATGGTCAACGGGGGGCGCTCGGTCGATGAATACGGCGCCCCTCTCTTCATTGCCTGGCAGCTGACCAATCGCTGCAGCGCCCGCTGCATTGCGTGCTGTGAGGAGTCCGGACCCGACAAGACGTGGTCCGATGAACTGAATCGCGACGAGGCAATCGACCTCGCCCGGCGCATTGTCGATGCCGGCATTCCCTATGCCGCGTTCGGCGGCGGCGAGCCGCTTGGCGTCGCGCATTGCTGGGACCTCTTCGACATCCTCACCGCAGGCGGCGTCGCGCTCAAGCTCGAGACCGACGGCAGCCGCATCGACGAGGCCGCGGCCGACCGCATCGCGGGGCTGGCGGTCCAGTGCGTGCAGATTTCAGTCGACGGCGCCACCGCGGCAACCCACGAGCGGGTTCGTCCGGGCTCGAGCTTCGACGCCACCATTGCCTCCATCAAACGGCTCGCCGCCCGCGACCAGCCGCCGCAATTCGTGTTCGTTCCCAACCGGTTCAACCTGCACGAGGCGGTCGCAGCCTTTGACCTCGCGGTGGACCTCGGTTGCAATGCCTTCGTCACCGGCCCGATGATGCGCATCGGTCGCGCCGCCGCTGCGTGGGATCGCATCGCCTGCAGCGACGACGACTGGCAGCGTGCCGCCGATGCGCTGCGCAATCGCGCGACCGCCATCAACGCGCCGATCGCGCTGTCGATCTACCCGTGGGACATCGTTACGGAGATCGAGCGCCGGCTGGACAGCCCGCAGGCTATGCTGTTGGTCGTCCCCAACGGCAAGATCAAGCTTCTGAACGCGTTGCCGTTCGCGCCGGCTGACCTGCGCCGCGATTCGCTCCCGCAGGCCTGGAAGGCGTACCAGGAGGCCTGGCATACGGCCGAAGTCCGCGATTTTGTCGGCCGGTGCCGCGCCGAGCCGCATCTACTGACCCACGCCAACGAGACGTGGCCGCCGGGTTCCTACCGCGGCCGGAACACGATTCCGCTGCACCCCGCCACGTAGCGACGCGCGGCTAGGCGCCGCCTCCGGCCGGCGCCGGTGACTGCCGCGCGATCTGCCGCACCAGCTCCATGTAGCGCTGCTCCGGATGCCGGCCGAACAGCGGATCGTCGATGCGACCGATGGCGGCGTGGATCGCCGTCCAGTCGCGGTTGGTGAGGAGCCGCGCGGCCACCGGCAGGATCTCGGTCTCCTCGATGCGCATGTGGTTGCGCAGCGTCTCGACATACTCACGCGCCACGGATTCGACGCTCGCGCGCGAGGATACGGAGCCGTTCACGATGTCATCCAGCTGGCGCACCAGTTCCCGGCCACACTTGCCGAGGTACGTGTGTTGCGCCGCCAGGTCGTCGACGGTGCGCGCCACGCCGTGCTCGCGCTCCCGCACCAGCGCGAACACCAGGTCTTCCTTCGGGTGGTGGAGCACGTCGGAGTAGTGCGTCATGTAGAACATGATGTTCTGCATCAGCTCGTAGTCGGGCGTACTGCCGCCGTGGAACACCGCCAGCTGGTCATCGAGCAGATTGAGCAGCCGCGCAAAATTCACGTGCTCGGCGTGCCACAGGTTGAGCGTATCGGGCATGGCTTGCTTTCGGGCAGCGGGTACGCGTTGCCGGTGGCAACGCGTACCCTTCGGTTCGATGCAGGGCGACGCCAGCCAAGGGTAGAAGCGCCCGCGTCATTCGACATTGACTTGCGTCAGGGATGACGCAGATTGTCGGCTGGCCAAGGTGCCGGCAGTTGCGGCCGGCGAACAGGGCACCTACGCGGTGGGTCCGGGCGCCGGGTCCGGCGCCCTCGCGCGTTCGGCACGCTCCGCCCGTTCGCCGATGGCGCGCGCCAGGCCGGGAAAAATGACGGCATGCGCCGGCATCAGCAAGTACCAGTAGGCGAGCCCGCGTGCGCCCGCCGGGTGGAAGTAGGAGGTGACGGTGATCCGCGTGCGCGCCGGCGCCTCCTCGGCAAGCTCGAATTCGAGCGTGGCCGCGCCCGGCAACTTCATTTCCGCCAGCAGCGTCAACCGGCGGTTTGGCGCCACGTCGACCACGCGCCAGAAGTCGATTGTGTCGCCGATCGCGACGTCCTGCGGATCGCGCCGGCCGCGGCGCATGCCGGTACCCCCGGTCAGTTCATCGATGCAGCCGCGCGTTTGCCACAGCCGGTCGAGGAAGTAGTAGCCGTTGTCGCCGCCGAAAGCCGCGACCTCGCGCCAGACGGCCGCCACCGGGGCGCGGGATACGGCCTCGCCGGTCATCCGCTTGCCGTAGAACGCGAAGTCGGGCCGCTGCTGCCGGTGCACCATCGAACCGTCGGTCCAGCGGGTGCCCGCCGCGCCTGCACGTTCGATCGCCAGCGCCGTCTCGGCCGCCGCGCGATAGGTCTTGAGGTCGAGCGGGATCAAGCGCCTGATGGCGGCATCGTCGGCCAGCACGTCGTGCGCTAGGCCGTCGATCAGGGCGCGCGCGATGTTGGTGGGCACTGCCGTCACGAAGTTGAGCCAGTACGACGAGAGCTTCGGCGTCAGGACGGGCACGGGTACGATCAGCGGCCGACGCCCGACCAGGTCGCCGAACTGGCGGATCAGCTCTTCGTAGGTCAGCACCTCCGGACCGCCGACATCGTAGATGGCCCCTGCAGCTTCCGGGAAATCGCCGATGCGGGCCAGGTACGCGAGCACATCCCCCAGCGCGATGGGCTGCGCGCGCGAGCGTACCCATTGCGGCGTGATCATCGCGGGCAGGTGAAACACCAGGTCGCGGATGACCTCGAACGCAGCCGAGCCCGGTCCGATGATGATGCCCGCGCGGATCTCGATCACGGGCACGCTGCCCTCGCGCAGGATGTTGCCGGTCT
>JBKJSU010000018.1:0-4030 GCA_046594415.1 Casimicrobiaceae bacterium
CGCATCATCGCAAACGAATCGGCATGATGGAAATACGCGCCGCCGGTCAGCAGCGTTACCGGCTGCTTGCCGGCGTTGATGAGGTCGGGGTCTTCGTGGCCCTTTTCCGGCGCGGGACCCATGCCCAGCAAGCCGTTCTCGCTGTGCAGGAAGATCTCGCGGTCGCGCGGCAGGTGGTTGGCCACCATCGTGGGCAGGCCGATGCCGAGGTTGACGTAGGCGCCTTCGGGAATGTCGCGCGCGACGCGCGCCGCCATCTGGTCGCGGGTGAATCGTTGCATCCTGGTCTCCTTATGCGGCCGCTTGTGGCATGGCGAGGGTCGACGCGCTGGATATCGGCACCACGCGCTGCACGAAAATGCCTGGCGTGACGATCGCCTCGGGATCGAGCGCGCCCAGCGGCACCACCTCCCGCACCTGCGCAATGGCGCACCTGGCCGCCGATGCCATGATCGGTCCGAAGTTGCGGGCGGTCATGCGATAGACGAGATTGCCCCAGCGGTCGCCGCGGTCGGCCTTGATCAGCGCGAAGTCGGCGTGGATCGGGTGTTCGAGCACGAAGTTGCGGCCGTTGATCACGCGCGTTTCCTTGCCTTCGGCCAACAGCGTGCCGAAGCCCGTGGGCGTGAAGAACGCGCCAATGCCGGCACCGGCAGCGCGGATGCGCTCGGCCAGGTTGCCCTGCGGCACCAGCTCCAGCTCGATGTCGCCGGCCCGGTACAGTGCGTCGAAGACCTGCGAATCGGTCTGCCGCGGGAACGAGCAGATGATCTTGCGCACGCGGCGCGCCTTGAGCAGCGCGGCAAGGCCCGTCTCGCCGTTGCCCGCGTTGTTGTTGACAATGGTGAGGTTGCGCGCGCCCTGCGCGATCAGCGCGTCGATCAGCTCCGAGGGCATGCCCGCGGTGCCGAATCCGCCGATCATCACGGTGGCTCCATCGCGGATGTCCGCAACCGCGGCCGCGAGGGAGGGGACGATCTTGTCGATCATGGTTGGCGATTCCTGTCAGTGGTCGGAGAACGGAAGTCCGACATAGTTCTCAGCGAGGCTGGCCGCGGCGGCCGGTGAACCGACGACGTAGTCGAGTTGCGCGCGCTGCAGGCGGTGGCCGAAGCCGTCGTCGTCCGGGAACCGGTGCAGCATCGACGTCATCCACCATGAAAAGTGCTCGGCGCGCCAGACCCGCTTCAGGCACGTCAGCGAATACGCGGCCAGCAGGTCGTCGCGGCCGCCGTCGAAGAAGCGGGTGAGCGCGCGCGCCAGCACGCGCACGTCGGCCACCGCGAGGTTCATGCCCTTGGCGCCGGTGGGCGGCACGATGTGCGCCGAATCGCCGGCAAGGTACAGGCGCCCGTACTGCATCGGCTCGGTGACGTAGCTGCGCATGCCGGTGATGCCCTTCTCGAGCACCGGGCCTTCTTCGAGCTTCCAGCCATCGTCGGTCTCGAGCCGCGCGTGCAGTTCGCCCCAGATCCGCGCATCGGGCCACAGCGCGATGTCCTCGGCGGGCGGCACCTGCAGGTAAAGACGCGTGATTTCGGGCGAGCGCATGCTGTAGAGCGCGAAACCGTGCTCGTGATACGCGTAGATCAATTCCTCGTGCGTCGGCGGCGCCTTGGCGAGAATGCCCAGCCATGCGAACGGATACACGCGTTCGAATACCGACAGCACGCCGGCGGGGATCGCACCGCGGCACACGCCGTGGAAGCCGTCGCAGCCGGCGATGATGTCGCAACGGACGACCAGATCCTCGCCGTCGTGCTGGCAGCAGATGGAAGGCGCTGCGCGGTCGAGGTCGTGCACGGACAGGTCGGACACGCCGAAGAGCAGGGCGCCGTTGGCGGCCAATCGCGCCGCGATCAGGTCCTTCACCACTTCCTGCTGGCCGTAGACCACGATCGCACGGCCGCCGGTGAGCGCGGTCATGTCGATCCGGTGACCGCGGCCACCGAAGCGCAGTTCGATGCCGTGATGCTGCAAGCCTTCGCGATGCAGCCGCTCGCCCAGGCCCGCCTCGGTGAGCAGGTCGACGGTGCCCTGCTCGAGCACGCCGGCGCGTACGCGATGTTCGACGTATTCGCGGGTGCGGCTCTCGAGTACGACGGAGTCGATGCCCGCGAGGTGCAGCAGGTGCGAAAGCAAGAGGCCGGCCGGTCCCGCGCCGACGATGCCGACCTGCGTGGTGATCGTCCTCATGCGGCTGCCACCTCCCTGGTACTTGTGCGGGTGACGATGTCGACGTTGCGGCCGGTCCGCGCCGCGACGCCGATGGCTTCCACCACACGCAGGTTCTGCAGGCCGTCGTGGACGGTGACGAGCGGCGCCGCCTCGCCGCGGATGACCGCGCAGAAGTGGGCCAGTTGCCGCTCCAGCGGGTCGTCGCGGGTGACGGCCGCGATCTCGCTGCGCATCGGTTTCCACCACGAGCGATCCCCGTCGTGGTCGTGGAGCTTCATTCGCATCGTGGGAATGGCAAGCGATCCGCGCGTGCCGGCGAGCGTGTAGCAGTCTTCGTCGGGATAGGTGGCGTAGGCCGTGTTCTCCTGCGCCGTCTGCTCCCAGCTCTTCGCCGAGGCCGCCGTGTCTGACACCATGAACGTGCCCAGCGCGCCATTGGCAAAACGCAGCCCGATGGCCACGGTGTCTTCCACCGCGTGCTGGCGCGTGGCCGACGAGGCCAGCGCCTGTACGGCGACGATCTCGCCGCACAGTGAGCGCAGGTTGCCGATCTCGTGGATCAGGTTGATCAGCACGGGACCGCCGCCCGCTTCGCGCCGCCACGGCGCCTCGTCGAAGTAGCTGTCCGGCTTGTAGAAGAGCGCGCTGCCCATCACCGCCACCAGTGGCCCCAGCACGCCCGATTGCACGATCTCGCGGGCGCGGCGCAGCAGCGGGCTATGGGTGCGATGGTGACCGACCAGCAGCGGCACGCCGGTCCGCGCGGCAGCTTCCAGCAGTCGTTGCCCGTCCTCCATCGTGTGCGCGACGGGCTTCTCGATCAGCGCCGGCACGCCGGCCGCAATGCAGTCGAGCGCATTGGCCACGTGCAGCGGATTCGGTGTGCTGATGATGACGGCGTCCGGGCGGGTGCCGGCAAGCAGTTCCGCCAGCGACGCGTGATGTGGCACGCCGCGCGCTTGCGCCAGCGCGATTGTTGCGGGCGTCGGATCGACGATCGCGGCCAGCACGCATTCCGTGCTGGCTTCGATCAGCGCTATGTGCGTGCGCCCGATCTGGCCGGCGCCGGCCACCGCGATGCGTAAGGGTGTCATCGCACGGGCTCGTTTCAGGCCGCGGCCGCGGGCGTCTTGGCGTGCCCGCCCAGGAACAGGCGGTTGAGATCGGGATCGAGCAGCAATTCGGAGGCCGGCCGGTCGAGCGCGAGGCGGCCCATCTCCAGCACCAGCGCCCGGTTCGAATACTTGAGCGCCGTGCGCACGTTCTGCTCGACCATCAGCACCGTCACGCCGGTGTCGGCCAAGCCACGCAACAGCGCCATCACCTCCTGCACGAGCTTGGGCGAAAGACCGATCGACGGCTCGTCGATCAGCAGCACACGCGGGCGCAGCAGCAGCGCGCGGCCGACTTCGAGCTGCTTCTGCTCGCCGCCGGACATCGTCGACGCCTGGTTGTCGAGCCGCTCCTTGATGCGCGGAAACCGTTGCAATACTTCCTCGATGCGATCCGGCAGCACGCCGCGGGGCAGCGTGATGCCGCCCAGTTCGAGGTTGTGCCGCACGGAGAGGGACCCGAAGAGGTTGCGGCCCTGCGGCACGAAGGCGATGCCGTCGGCCAGCAGCTCGCGCTGCGCCTTGCCATTGATCACCTTGCCCTCGAAGCGCACTTCGCCGGAGCGCGGCGTCAGGAGACCGAACAGCGTCTTCAGCACGGTGGACTTGCCCGCGCCGTTGGGCCCGATCAGCAGCGTGATCTCGCCCTTGCGCGCGTCCAGCGTGGTCTCGTTGAGAATCGTGAGGCTTGGCGAGTAGCCCGCGACGACGCGATCGAACTCGATGATTTTTTCATTCAT
>JBKJSU010000237.1:0-13403 GCA_046594415.1 Casimicrobiaceae bacterium
CCGCGCGTTCGACGGGATCGTGCGGCGCGTCCTCGGTGTCGTCGATGGGATCGGTAATATTCATGGGAAGTGACACGGACGTGCGTGGCGAAGGGGACGGGCAGACGTTGACGCCCCTCAATGCTACGCCTCAACAGTTGCGTGATCATTGATCCATGACATGCAGCGTGCAGCGTTGGAGTAGTTCGTCCGTTGCTTCCGGACTCAAGACGCACGTCCCGGGTTCCGGCACGCGGACCTAAGTCCACCAGAACCGCGCCAGGTAGAAGAATACCGGCGCGGCGAAGGCCACCGAATCCACGCGGTGCCGTCCGCACAGCATGCCCCAGCAGTACTGCAGCACGTCGCTTGACTGCACGACCACCACCAGGAACACGATCAGCAGCCAATTGCGTTCCTCGTAGCCGTTGATGACGAGCGGCAGGCACAGGAACGCGAACAGGGGGATGAAGATCGAATAGAGGCTTCACAGCCCACGTATACCAGCACGTATTGCGCCGGCAGCACGATGAGGAAGCACGCGGCCAGCGCGCGAATTGATCCACGCGGAGGCGTGGCGGTACTCATCCGGCCATGCACTGCGCCAGGGCGACCGTGAAGATGCCGGATTCGCCGATGCGCTGCGCCGCCTTGCGAAAGCCGGCCGCGGCCACCAACCGGTCCATTTCTTCCTGCGTCCGGCGACGCATCACCCACGCTTCGCCGCGCCAGCCGATCGCGTCGAGAAACGTGCGGTCGATAGGGCGCCCGACCGGCGTCCGGCCACTCGCGCGATCGCGGTACACGTAGTCAAGCGTGCTGCCGGAATCGAAGCCGGTGGCGTGACCCAGGCGCACGCCATCCGCCAGCAGGCCGCCGAAGCGCAGGCCGGCGCGGGTTGCGGACCAGTACAGGCCGCGCGGCGACAGCACGGGCAGCGGTGCGGCATACGCATCGGCTTCCTCGCGGTCGGCCGCCTCCTGCAGTCCCAGCCGCACGTTGACCGAAATGGCCTTGGACAGCAGCGGTTCGGTGCCATAACTGGCAGTGCGCGCGAGATCGCGCGTGAGGAATTTCGCCTTGACGTAACTTGGCACGAAGAAGTTGCCAAAGGCGCGGCGCATCAGGCGCAGCCCGGGCAGCGCCAGCGGAACGTAGAGCTTCACGCCAAACGCCGGCGACGCGAGCACCATGCCGCGGATGGCCGGCGCGTAGTCGTGCACCCACGTGGCGACGGTGACCGCGCCCACGCTCTGCGCGATGATGCCGATATCCGCCGCCGCGATGCCGTGCTGCGCGCCGATGTGATCGATGAACATCTGCACATCGCGCACCGATGTGCCGAAGGAGCGCCTTGCCGCGCACGATCGCGGGCCCCGCCCTCAGAACGCCTGCCGGTCGCGCCAGCGGTAGTAGCGGATTGACGGCGCCAGGAACCACGGCCGGCCGGAGTAGAAAGGTCTGGTGACAAAGGGCAACCCGTCGAACGCTGTTTTGCCCTCCGCGCGGTCCAGCACCTGGAGGCCGACCCGCATGCCGAGATAGCTGGCCATCCCCACGCCGGAGCCGCAATAGCCCATTGCAAAATGGACGCCCTCGTGCCGGCCGACATGCATCAATTCGTCGAACGTATACGCGACGAAGCCGCACCACGAATGGCTGATGCGCGTGCTCGCCAGTTCGGGAAAGAGCCTGACCATGTCCGCGTGCAGCTTGGGCCCGCTGATCGCGGGATCGGTTTCGGCGGTGGACACGCGACCGCCGAACAGGATGCGCCGCTGGTCGGGCGAGGCGCGATAGTAGAAGACCACCTTCCGGGTGTCGCTGACGATGCGGTTCTTCGGCATCAGGCGCGCCATCTGCGCGGGAGGCAGCGGTTCCGTGGCAATCATGTAGCTGCCGATTGGAATCACGCGCCGTTGCAGCCATGGCGTCAGCGGCCCGGTGTAGCCATTGGTGGCCACGACCACATTGCGCGCCGCGATGGTGCCGCGCGGCGTGACCACGCGAAACCGGTCGCCGTCCTTCTCGATTGCCGTGACCGGGCAATGCGGTACCACGACGGCCCCGGCCCGCTGGACACATTCCAGCAGTCCGTGGTGATAGCGCGCGGGATCGACGGAGGCGTGCTGCTTGTAGATCACGCCGCCCCAATAGGCATCGGTGCCAAGCTCGGTGCGTTGCGCCGCGCGCTCGACGATCGCGGTCTCGACTTCCAGGCCTTTGCGTTGCCCGGCGACTGCGCGCACGAGATTGCCGAACTGGACGGCGTTGTGCGCGGCGTGAAAACGGCCGACCACGCCGAAGTCGCAGTCGATGCCTTCAGCACGAATGAATTCGCCGATCCAAGCGAGCGAGCGCTGGCCGTCTTTGATGATGTCGTGCGCGCGCTGTTCGCCATGCCGGCGCGCGAGCATGTCGAAGCCGGGCTTGACGCTGGTGGAGATCTGGCCGCCGTTGCGTGTGCTGCAGCCCCAACCGGCATCCTCGGCGTCGAGCACCAGCGTATGGCGGCCGCCACGCGCGGTCTGCAGCGCCGCATGCAAGCCGGTGTAGCCCGAACCGATGACGACGACGTCCGCGGCCGTGGGCGGTGGCGCGTCGTCAAGCGCCGGGCGCGGCACGCGGTCCCACCAGTACGGGGTCAGCTTGCGGTCAGGGGTGAACAGCGGGTCGTTCAAGTCGTGGACTCCAGAGCGGCAAGAGTGACGCAGCGACGGCGCATGGTCAACGGGCGTCGGCCAGGATCAGGTCGGCACCCTTCTCGGCGACCATGATCGTGGGGGCGTTGGTATTGCCCGATGTCAGTGTCGGAAACACCGACGCGTCGACGACGCGCAACGATGCAATCCCATGGACCTTGAGCTGTTGATCGACCACGGCGTGGCGCGGGTCGGCGCCCATCCGGCAGGTACTGACCGGATGAAACACCGTGGAGCTGCGCTGCCGGATGTCCGCCAGCATCTCGTCGCGGGTTTGCACGGCAAGACCGGGCTGCAGCTCCTCCGCGATCACGGCGGCCAGCGCGGGCGTGGCGGCAAGTTGCCGCAGGAATCGCGCCCCTTCCAGCATTTCCTCCACGTCGTGGTCGGTGGATAGAGCATTGGGCACGATGCGCGGCGGGGCCAATGGATTGGCCGAGCGCAGCTGCAAGTAACCACGACTGGTGGGCTGGCAGGGCTGCGCGCTCAGCAGGAACCCGGGATACGGATCGGGACTCATCAGCGGCCGCTTGCCGGGGGGCTTGCGCAGGTAGCTGAGCGGCGAGAAATAGAGTTGCAGGTTCGGGCGATCGAGGCCGGCGCGGCCACGCACGAAACCGCCGCCCTGATTGACGCTGAGCGCCAGTGGTCCTCGCCGCGCCAGCAGGTAGCGCATGCCGGCGCGCACCTTGCCCCACCATGGCCGCAGCTCGTCGTTGAGCGTGGGCACGCGCGAGCGGAAGATGTAATCCACGCACAGGTGATCCTGCAGATGCTGCCCCACGGCGGGCGCGTCGTGTACGACGGCGATGCCGTGTTGCGTGAGATCCCGCGCTGCGCCGATGCCGGAGAGCTGCAGCAGCTGCGGCGAATTGATGGCGCCGCCGCTGACGATCACCTCGCGCACGGCGCGCACCGTGGTCGTGACGCCGTCGCGCACATATTCGACGCCGGTGGCATGCGTGCCGTTGAACAGGATGCGCGTGACCTGTGCATGCGTTTCCACGCGCAGGTTGGGTCGTTGCAGCGCCGGATGCAGGTAGGCGCGCGCGGTGGACATGCGGCGCCCGTCGCGCGTGGTGATTTCGTAGATGCCCATACCTTCCTGCGTGGCGCCATTGAAGTCCATATTGCGCGGCACGCCGAGCTCGTCGCCGGCGCGCAGGAACGTTTCGCACAGCGGATGTGCCTCGGCGGCAATGGCAGTCACCGTCAGCGGGCCTCCGCGCGCGCGCCATGCATCGGGCTCGCGGGTGCTGTCCTCCATCCTGCGGAAATACGGCAGCACGTCAGCCCAGCCCCAGCCCGGATTGCCCAGCGCGCGCCAGCCATCGAAGTCGGCGTGCTGCCCCCGGATGAACACCATCGCGTTGATCGCGCTGGAACCGCCCAGCACCTTGCCACGGGGCCAGTAGCCGACGCGGTCATCCAGCGTCGGGTCAGGTTCGGTGCGGTACATCCAGTTGACCGCCGGGTTGAAGAACGATTTGCCGTATCCGATGGGCACGTGCAGCCACAGACGCGAATCGCGGCCACCCGCCTCGAGCAGCAGCACACGATGGCGTGGATCGGCGCTCAGGCGGTTGGCCAGTACGCAGCCGGCCGAACCCGCGCCGACGATCACAAAGTCGAATTCGCTCACGTCCGCAGAGTGCCACACGCGGGCAATGGCCGTGGAGGGCCACTATGGCGAAACTGGCAGTCCAATGCGCGCTACCGGCGCAACTGCTGTTCGAGGACTTCCGCCAGCACCTTCACCCCCGCCTGGATCGCCGGCGGGCGGATGCCGCCGAAGCCCAGCACCAGCCCGCGCAGCGGCACCGGCGCCAATGAAAACCGCGCGACAGGATAAGCGGTGATGTTGCGCTGGTCCGCCGCCTGCGACACGGCCAACTCGGACAGGCCGGACTGCAGGTGCCCGATCGTATGCAGGCCACTCTGGCTGCGTACCACGTCGAGCAACCCGCCGAGGCTGCGGCATGCCGCGTCGCACAGCGCATCGTGGCGCTCGGCATAGGTCTTGCGCATGCGGCGGATGTGCGACGCGAAGTGACCCTCGTCGATGAATTCGGCCACGGTGGCCTGCACGCAGGTGGGCACGCCGTGCAACAACTTGCTCATGATCGTGTGCAGCGTCGGCACCAGCGCGGGCGGCGCCAGCAGAAAGCCGAGGCGCAATGACGGAAACAGCGACTTGCTGAACGTGCCCACGTAGATGACGAGCCCGGTCGCGTCCACGCTCTTCAAGGTGGGCAGCGGATTGCCGCCGAACGAGAATTCGCCGTCATAGTCGTCCTCGACGATCCAGGCTCCCGCCTGCTCGGCGGCGTGCAGCAGCGCAAATCGCCGCTCGAGACTCATCACCACGCCCAGCGGCTGCTGATGCGAAGGCGTGACGAAGGCCAGGCGAAACTGGGGACTGACCCGAAGGCCCTCGTCGACGCGCAGGCCCTGGTTGTCGACCGGAATCGGTACCAGTTCCGCCCCGGTGGCGATCAGGCTGTTGCGCGCGCCGATGGCGCCGGGGTTTTCGAACCAGACGCGGTCGCCGGGATTGAGCAGCATCGACCCCAGCAGGTAGAACGCCTGCTGCGCCCCGCCGACGACGAAGATCTGCTCGGCGTCGCAGTTGATGCCGCGATTGGCGCGCAGATGCGCGGCGATGGCGCGGCGCAGCGGGGGATACCCGAATGGATCGCCGTAGCCCATCACGTCGTCGCGCGCGCCGCGCCAGTGCTTGGCCGACAGGCGCGCCCATTGCGCCATTGGGAACGCATCGAACGCCGGCAAGGCGGTGGTGAACGCGCGGGCCGTGGAGGGCAGGCGCGAGCGATCGCCGAAGCGGCCCACCGACTGCGCCATCGCGCGGGACAGGCGCGGCGCCTTGGTGCCTGCCGCGCGAACCTGCGGATCGGGCACGCGCGGCCGCTGCACGTCCAGCGCCTTGCTGACGTAGGTGCCCGCGCCGACACGAGACTCGATCAGGCCTTCGGCCGCGAGGCGGTCGAACGCCTCGATCACCGTGGTGCGCGACAGCTTGAGATCGCGCGCAAGCGTGCGGCTGGCCGGCAGGCGATCACCCGCCGCAAATCCGCCCGTCAGGATCAGGTCGCGCAGGATCACATAGAGCTGCGTGCTGACGGGGCGTGGCGAGGCATGGTCAATGCTTACCGACAACAGCAATGCGCCGCCCGCCCGCTTGACCATCGCGTAGTGCCCCTCGTTGTTCCAGTGCGGGAAACGGTATCACGAAATATTCAGAATGGACCTTTCCGATCAGTCCACTTGGGTTCGATGATGCGGGGTCGGCTGCTATGTCCAACCCTGTTCGCGGACAGCATGAAGATCAAGCGCATCGAGACGTTCAGCACTGAGTTCCTGTCCTTTGTCCGCGTGACCGCGGAGGACGGCGCGCAGGGCTGGGGCCAGGTCGCCCCGTACAACGCCGATCTCACGGCGCAGGTTCTACATCGGCAGGTGGCGCCATGGTCACTGGGCAAGGATGCCGGCGACATCGGGGCGCTGATGGACCGCATTCCCGAGCGCGAACACAAGTTTCCAGGCCCCTATCTGTTCCGCGCGATGGGCGGTCTCGATACCGCGCTGTGGGACATGCGCGGCAAGCGCGAGGGCAAGAGCGTGTGCGAATTGCTGGGCGGCACGCCGCGGCGGCTGCGCGCCTATGCGTCGTCGATGAAGCGCGACATCACGCCGGAGCAGGAAGCCGCGCGGATGACGGCCTTGCGCGATGCGCACGGCTTCGACGCGTTCAAATTCCGCATCGGCGCCGAGTATGGCCACGACGTCGACGAATGGCCGGGCCGCACCGAGGCCATCGTGCCCGCGATGCGGCGCGCGCTGGGCAGCGACGCCGCGCTGCTGGTCGATGCCAACAGTGCATTCTCGCCGCGCCGTGCGATCGAAGTGGGTCGCCTGCTCGAGCAGCACGGCGTCAGTCACTATGAAGAGCCATGCACGTACTGGGAACTGGAGCAGACGAAGGAGGTGCGCGATGCGCTGGACATCGACGTCACAGGTGGCGAGCAGGACTGCATCATTCCCACCTGGCGGCGGATGATCGACATGCGCGCGGTCGACGTGATCCAGCCGGACATCTGCTATCTCGGCGGCATCACGCGCACGCTGCGCGTAGCGGAACTGGCCCATGCCGCAGGACTGTCGTGCACGCCGCACAGCGCCAACCTGTCGATGGTCACGCTCTTCACGATGCACGTTCTCGGCGCCATTCCCAATGCCGGCAAGTACCTCGAACTGTCGATCGAGGGGCCGGACTATTACCCCTGGCAGCAGGATTTGTTCGCCACGTCGCCCTACACCGTGGCCGACGGCATGGTGACGATCCCCGGCGAACCGGGGTGGGGTGTGGACATCAATCCCATCTGGCTGGCGCGCGCAAAGCACCAGCAGAGCGAGATGGCGTGAATCCGTCCGCCGACTTGCAGGCGCTGGTCGCGCAGGCGCAGCAGACCGGCACGCTGTCCGGCCTGCCGGATCGCCACTGGATTGGAGGACGGTGGGTGCCATCCTTCGCCAACGACCGCATGCCCACCCATGACCCCGGAACCGGCGCAGCGTTTGCGGAGTTTGCCGCGGGCAAGGCCGAGGATGTGGACGCCGCCGTGGCGGCCGCGCGTGCGGCACTTGCCGGTCCGTGGCGGCGGACGTTGCCGGCGGAGCGCGGGCGCATCCTGATGCGCACGGCGGCGCTGATCCGTGCCCACGCCGATCGGCTGGCCGTGGTGGAGGCGCTCGATTCGGGCAAGCGGCTGGTCGAGGCGCAGGGTGACGTTGCCAGCGCCGCGCGTACCTTCGAGTATTACGCAGGCGCATGCGACAAGAACCAGGGCGATACGTTTCCGCTGGGCGAGGACTATCTCGCCTACACGATCAACGAACCGGTGGGCGTGGCCGCGCAGATCGTGCCGTGGAACTATCCGCTGGCGACCACCGCGCGCGGCCTGGCGCCGGCACTGGCCGCGGGCTGCACGGTGGTCGTGAAGCCGGCGGAACAGACGCCGTTGACGGCGCTGCTGCTGGCCGACCTGCTCGCGCAGGCCGGGCTGCCTGCGGGCGTGTGCAATGTCGTCACCGGCACCGGGGCCAGCGTGGGCGCGCCGCTGGTCGCGCATCCCGGGGTCGATCACATCACGTTCACGGGGTCGGTGGCCACCGGCATTGGCGTCATGAAGAGCGCCGCTGATCACGTCACGCGCGTGGTGCTCGAGCTGGGCGGCAAGTCGCCGGTGGTAGTGCTGGCCGACTGCGACCCGGCGCGCGCGATCGAAGGCGTGTTCGGCGCGATCTTTGAGAATGCCGGGCAGATCTGTTCTGCCGGCTCGCGCCTGGTGATTGCCCGGTCCATCCACGATGCGTTCGTGGAGCGTCTCGCCATGCGCGTCGAGGCGATGACGCTGGGCCACGGTTTGCGCAATCCCGATCTCGGCCCCGTCAATTCGGCTGCCCAGCTTGCGCGCATCGAAGGCCATGTCGAGCGTGCGCGCGCTCGCGGCGTGCGCGTCGTGGTCGGCGGTGTGCAACGGCGCGACCCGATCACGGACCGCGGATGGTTTTTCGCGCCGACCATCCTCGACGACGTGCCGTTGGAGGACGAGGCGGTGCAGGACGAGATCTTCGGTCCGGTGCTGTGCGTGCAGGTGTTCGACGACATCGAGGAGGCCATCGCGCTGGCCAATGGCACGGCCTACGGGCTGGTCGCCGGCGTGTACACCCGCGACTTCGCGAGCGCGCATCGGCTGGCCCGCGAGATCGATGCGGGTCAGGTCTACATCAACGAGTACTTTGCCGGTGGCATCGAAGTCCCGTTCGGGGGCAACCGCCGGTCGGGCTTCGGCCGCGAGAAGGGACTCGAGGCAATGCGCAGCTACTGCAAGATCAAGAGCGTGGCCGCGCGGCTGTGAGCCCGCGGTGCATTCGAAAAGACTTCAAAGCGGTATGACGATCTGGTTCAGAATGGCCCTTTCAAGACAACCACGTTCTCCCCACACTGTTTGCATCATCGGCCATGCGCCCATTGCGGGCGGCCGCCTCCTGGAGAATGACCATGCGCACCCCCCGCCGTTTCGTTTCGACTCTCTCTGCCGCGCTGCTCGTCGTGTCCGGCACGCTGTCCACCCAGGGTGCCATCGCGCAGGAGTTGACGGTCACCTCGTTCGGCGGCTCCTACCAGGAGGGCCAGAGCAAGGCGCTCTTCCAGCCCGCGGCGAAGGCGATGGGCATCAAGGTCAAGGAGGAAACGTACACCGGCATTGGCGACCTGCGCCTCAAGATGAAGGCCGGCGCCAACACGTGGGACGTCGTGGCCAGCGGCTCGGGCAGCGCGGCACGCGCCGGCGCCGAGGGCCTGCTCGAGAAGCTCGACTACAAGATGATCGACGCGTCGAACTTCATCCCCGGCATGGCCGGTGAATACTGCGTCGGCGGCGACGTGTTCTCCACCGTGCTGGCATGGAATACCAAGACCTACGGCGACAAGGGGCCGCAGAACTGGGCCGACTTCTGGGACGTGAAGAAATTTCCCGGCAAGCGCTCCTATCGCAAGGGCGTGGCCGGCGCGCTCGAGCCGGCATTGATGGCCGATGGCGTGCCGCCGGACAAGGTCTACGAAGTGCTGTCGGCACCAGGCGGCATCGAGCGCGCGATCAAGAAAATCAAGGAATTGAAGCCACACATCGCCGTGTGGTGGGCCTCCGGCGCGCAACACGCACAGCTCATGAAAGACGGCGAAGTCGACATGATCACCGGCTGGAACGGTCGCTTCGACGTGGTGGCCAAGGATGGCGGCAAGGTCGCCTACACCTACAACCAGGGCCTGCTCGACTACGACTGCTTCGCCATTCCGAAGGGCGCGCCCAATAAGGACACGGCGATGAAGTTCCTGGCCGAGGTCAGCAAGCCGCAATACCAGGCCGAGTTCACCAAGTACATCACCTATGGGCCCACCAACAAGAAGGCCTATGATCTCGGCACGATCGACGCGGCTTACGCCAAGCGCCTGCCGTCGTCGCCGGAAAACGCCGCCAAGCAATTGCCGATCAGTCTCGACTGGTACATCAAGAATGAGGAAAAGGCGGCGGCGCTGTACCAGAACATGCTGACCGAATAATCGATACCGTCGCCGGCCGCGCGGCGCCCTGGAGGCTTGAGATGAAGGCAGGGGCATGACGCGCCGCGCGGCCGTTCCGATCACCATCCGCGACCTCGGCAAGAGCTATGGCGATGTGCGCGCGCTGGACAACGTCAGCCTCGACGTCAGGAGCGGTGAATTCCTGACGTTGCTCGGGCCGTCCGGTTCGGGCAAGACCACGCTGTTGATGGTGCTGGCGGGATTCATCCGCCCGGATCATGGCAGCCTCAAGTTTGGTGACACCGAAGTGATCCGCCTGGCGCCGCACAAGCGCGATCTCGGCATGGTGTTCCAGAATTACGCGTTGTTCCCGCATATGGACGTGGCGGCCAATATCGCATTTCCGCTGAAGCTGCGCGGCGTGCCCGCGGCGGACATCGAGCGGCGGGTGGCCAGCGCGCTGGAGATGGTCAAGCTGGGTGGGTACGGCACGCGCCGCGTCGAGCAACTCTCCGGCGGCCAGCGGCAACGCGTGGCGCTGGCGCGCGCAATCGTGTTCGAGCCGTCCATCGTGCTGATGGATGAGCCGCTCTCCGCACTCGACAAGCAATTGCGCGAGCTGATGCAGATCGAATTGCGCCAGCTGCACGTCAAGCTGGGCACCACGACGATCTACGTCACGCACGACCAGCGCGAGGCGCTTACCATGTCCGATCGCATTGCGGTGATTGCCGGCGGGCGCGTGCAGCAGCTCGATACGCCACGCGCGATCTATGAGCAGCCGGTCAACCGCTTCGTCGCGGAGTTCATCGGCGAATCGTCGTTTCCCAAGGTCACGCGCGACGGTGGCGACGTACGTTGCGGCGGGCAATTGCTGCGCATCGGCGCGTCCGCCGTGCCGACCGGGCCGGCATTGCTGATGGTGCGTCCGGAGCGCCTGCGCATCGTGGACGAGCAGCGGCGCGATGAAGGCGTGCCCCACGACGAGAACATCCTCGAGGCACGGGTCACCGAGGTGATCTACCAGGGCGACACTTTCCTCGTGCAGGCGCTGCTGGCCGATGGCAGCCGCATCAGCGCGCGCGGCATCGCCAGCGCGGGAGCGATGGCACGGGTGCCCCGGGCAGGCGATATGGTGCGGCTGGGGCTGCGCGTCGACGACACCGTGCTCGTGGCCGACGACAGTGGCTGAGATCGCGACGGCCGCCGCCGGACCCGGCGCCCATGCGGGCGCACTGCGCAGCGATGCGCTGCGCGAGCGGTTTGCATTGCTGGGGCTCTCGGCGCCTGCGCTCGTGCTGGTGTCCGTCGTGATGATCGCACCGGTGGCGTGGCTGTTCTGGCTCTCGTTCCTCGCCGACGATGGCAGTTTCAGTCTCATGCACTACCGGCGGATGATCGAGCAGCCATCCTATTTCCGGATCTTCCTCACCACGTTCAAGGTGAGCCTGCTCACCACCGGCATCTGCATCCTGCTGGGCTATCCGCTGGCCTACGTGCTGTCGCAGTTGCCGCAGCGGGCGGCCAACCTGTGCCTGATCGCCGTGCTGCTGCCGTTCTGGACGTCGCTGCTCGTGCGCACGTATGCGTGGCTGGCGTTGCTCCAGCGCAAAGGGCTCGTCAACAACCTGGGCATCCAGCTCGGGCTGTGGGACGAGCCGCTGGCGCTGGTGCACAACCTTACCGGGACACTGATCGGCATGGTGCACATCATGCTGCCGTTTCTGGTGCTGCCCGTGCTGGGTGCGATGCGCGCGATCGACCGCGATTACCTCAAGGCGGCGGCGAATCTTGGCGCGAGTCCGGTCCGCGCCTTCTGGATGGTGTTCTTTCCGCTGTCGATGCCGGGGCTGGTGGCGGGTTCGTTGATCGTGTTCATTCTCTGCCTCGGGTTCTATGTCACGCCGGCCGTTCTGGGCGGCGGCAAGGTCATCATGGTGTCGAACCAGATTGCCAATGACATCGAACTGTTCTTCAATTGGGGCGCGGCCAGCTCGCTGGGCGTGGTGCTGCTGGTGCTGACGCTGCTGTTCCTCTACGCGGCATCGCGATTTGCGAAGGTGGACCAGATGGTCGGGGGAGGCCACGGCAAATGAGCTGGCTCGACGCCCCGGCTGCGGAGACGCAGGTCACGCATCGCGGCCGGCTGTGGCTGTACGCGCTGGCGGGCATCGTGATGGTGTTCCTGGTCGTGCCGACCGTGATCGTGGTGCCGATGTCGTTCTCGGCGTCGCAGTATCTCGAGTTTCCGCCGCGCGAGTGGTCATTGCGCTGGTACGCCAACTATCTCAATTCGTCGTCGTGGATGCAGGCCACGGCCACGTCCTTCAAGGCGGCGCTGCTGACCACGCTGGTGGCAACACCGCTGGGCACGATGGCCGCGTATGGGCTGTTCACGTCGCGCTTTCGCGCGATGCGTTTCGTGTCGATGGTGCTGGTCACGCCGATCATCGTGCCGGTGGTGCTGGTGGCCATCGCCGTCTTCTATGTCTACGCCAAGCTCGGCCTCGTCAATTCGCTGACCGGCATCGTGCTCGCGCACAGCATGCTGGCCATTCCACTGGTGATCATGGTGGTCACGTCGGCGCTCAAGAGCTACGACATGAACCAGGAAATGGTGGCGCGCAGCCTCGGCGCGTCGCGGCCCCGGGCCTTTTTCCTGGTCACGCTGCCGCAGATCCGCTTTGCCGTCATCACCGGCGCGCTGCTGTCGTTTCTCACGTCCTTCGACGAGGTGATCATGGCGCTGTTCGTGTCGGGCGGCGCCAACTCCACGCTCACGCGCAACATGTTCAACGCGTTGCGCGACCAGATCGACCCGACCATCGCCGCCATATCCACGATCATGGTTTTGGTCACGTCGATCCTGCTGGCGCTGGTGCAGATCTTCGGCAAGCCGCGCGAGAATTAGGGTCACGCGCGAGGGGTCATGTCCGGCGCGACCGGGAGCGGCCGAGGGTACCGACCCGAACCGCCCTTTACAGCGTCTGGCGCACGCGCTCCCACGTATGTTCCATGTGCTGCGTGACCACGCGGGCCAGGCCTTCGCCATCGCGCGTTTCGAGCAAGCGGATCATGTCCTCATGCTCGGCCATGGCCGCCGCCCATTTTTCCGGTTCCTGGTTGCCGATATAGCGGATGCGCTTCAGGCGCGACTGGATGCTGGTGTGCGCCGACTCCAGCGCGGCATTGCCGGAGAGCTGCAGGAATGCCGAATGAATCTGCTGGTTGAGCTTGAAATATTCAAGCCGGTCGCGCACCGCATAGCGGTCCACCATCCGGTCGTGGATGCGGCGCACGTCGGCAATCGCGGTGTCGGTTGCTTGGCGGCACGCCAGTTTCGCCGCAAGGGCTTCCAGCACCGACAGCACGTCCAGCATGTCGCGGACGTCCTTCGGCGAGAACTTCTTCACGATCGCGCCGCGCGCAGTCACCAGTTCGATCAGGCCTTCACTGGCCAGGAACTTCAAGGCTTCGCGCAGCGGCGTGCGCGATACGCCGAGCGTCTGCCCCAGATGGGTTTCGTTCACACGCGTCCCCGGGGCGAGCACGCCTTCGATGATCATGTCGCGAATTCGCGTGACCACCTCGTCGTGCAGGCTGCGCCGGGCGATGGG
>JBKJSU010000238.1:0-3605 GCA_046594415.1 Casimicrobiaceae bacterium
CTGCGCGTCACACGCCGTGACGGCAGGTCAGTCCAGCTTGCCGATGAAATCGCCTTTGCCCACTTCCACGCCGTTGCTGCGCAGGATGGCATAGGCGGTGGTGCTGTGAAAGTAGAAATTCGGCAGCGAGTATTGCAGCAGGTAATTGACGCCGGAGAACACCTTGGGCTCGCCGCGCACCGGACGTGTGACCGGACGCGCTTCGGAGCCGTCGACTTGCGCCGCGGTGAAGCTGTTGACGGCGGCAATGGTGTTGTCGATGCGCGCGATCAGGTCGGCAAAGGTCGTCTCGTTGTCTTCCCACTTCGGCGGCTCGACGCCGGAAAGCCGCGCGACGGTGCCGCGCGCGAAGTCGGTGGCGATGTGGATCTGCCGCGCGAAGGGCAGCATGTCCGGGAAGAGGCGGGCGTTGATGAACACGGCTTCGTCGATCTTCTTGGCCGCAGCGTGCGCCTGACCCTTGACCAGCACGTTCCTGAGGTTGGTGAGTCCGCGCGCGAAGACGGGGACGGAGGCTTGGTACATGGACAGGCTCATCGTGAACTCCTTGAGGCGGGGCGGGCATTGTAGCGCGGTTGTCGATGTGGCCGCAGGCGAGCCTTCAGCCTCGCGGGATGTCGCCAGCTACAGGAATCGGTAGAGCGAATAGTAGAGATCGCTGACGCGGCTCGACAACACGGCGCGCCGGGTGCCTTCCACGATCTTCCAGCGGTCGATGCGCATCGTGTGCGGTTCGATCTGCGAGTCGAGCCCCAGCGCCGGGTTCTCCGCGACCATGGCCGAGCGCAAGACGGCGATGCGTGGCTGCAGCAGTCGGCTGCGTCCGCCAAGCCAGTGGTCGATCGGGATGGCAATGGTCCGCGCTTGCGCGAAGAACCGCTGCACGTAGCTGCACGCGATCGTGTAGTCCCACGTGTTGTAGATGGCGCCCACCGTGGCGGCATGCGCGTCGCTTGCGGCAAGGCGCTTCCACGCGGTGACATGCGACACCCAGCAGCCGATCTCGGCGCCGGAGAGCTCGTTCCGGTCGAAGCCGATTCCGGGCAGGTGGCGCGCAAGCCATGCGTCGACTGCGGCATTCGACGTTCGACGCAGGTCGATGCCGACCCTTGCATAGGGCACGCCGAGCGCGTCGAGTTGCTCCGCCATCCGCTCGCGACGGTCATGGGCCGTGTCCAGATTGATGAGGGTCAGCATGGGCGGGTCCGTCGCAGTGGGCCTGCGCGACTGTCGCCGATCGATGTGCCGTGGATGTGGCAGCGGCGCCATCCCTCTCGGGAATGGCACCGCTCGGGTCGAATCCGCCGGCGCAGCGTCAGCCTCGCCTGCAGTCCTTTGCGGCGATGACTGCCGCCGCGATGTGGTTACATCCGCTCGATGATTGCCGCGATCCCCTGCCCACCACCGATGCACATCGTGATGAGGCCAAAACGACCGCCCGTGCGATGCAGCTCGTACATCGCCTTGACCGTCAGGATGGCGCCCGTCGCACCGATCGGATGGCCCAATGCAACCGCGCCGCCGTTCGGATTGACCTTGGCCGGGTCCATGCCCAGTTCCTTGTTCACGCCCAGCGCCTGCGCGGCGAAGGCCTCGTTGGATTCGATCACATCCATCTGCGCGAGCGAGAGGCCGGCCTTGGCCAGTGCGCGCTGCACGGCGCTGACCGGACCCAGCCCCATCACCTTGGGGTCGATGCCGGCATGCCCGTAAGCCACCAGTCGCGCCATCGGCTTCAGGCCCTGGGCCTTGGCGGCGGCGCCTTCCATCAGCACGACGGCCGCGGCCGCATCGTTCAAGCCCGACGCATTGCCGGCCGTGACGGTGCCGTTTTCCTTGATGAACGCGGCGCGCAGCTTGGCCATGCCTTCGAGCGACGCATCGCTGCGCACGTGCTCGTCGGTGTCGAACATCACGGGGCCTTTCTTGCTCTTCAACTCGATCGCAAGGATCTGGTCCTTGAAGTGGCCCGTGGCCAGCGCGGCCGTGGCGCGACGGTGGCTTTCCACCGCGAACGCATCCTGCTGTTCGCGCGTGATACCGCAGCGGGTGGCCACATTCTCGGCGGTGACGCCCATGTGGATGGTGTCGAACGGATCGGTGAGCGCGCCGACCATCGCATCCAGCATCTTGGTGTCGCCCATCCGCGCGCCCCAGCGTTGCGTGAGGTTCATGTAGATGGCGCGGCTCATGCTTTCGACGCCGCCGGCGACGGCGGCGTCGGTGTCGCCCAGCAGGATGTACTGCGATGCGCTGACGATCGCCTGCATGCCGCTGCCGCACAGGCGGTTGACGGTGAAGGCGCCGGTGTCGACCGGCAGGCCGCCGTTGACGCACGCCAGGCGCGAGATGTACATGTCCTTGGGCTCGGTGTGCAGCACGTTGCCGATCACGCACTGGCCGACTTCCTTCGGGTCGATCTTGGCGCGGGCGACGGCTTCCTTCACGACGCGTGCGGCGAGATCGCTGGGGGCGATGTCTTTCAGGCTGCCACCATAATCTCCGATGGCGGTGCGGACGCCGCTGAGAATGACGACTTCACGATTGCTCATGGTGTTCTCCTTCTGGGGGGTAGCCATGATACTGCCCCGTGACCGGCAGACCTTGCCCTGTGTCAAAGTGGGAGGACGGCCGCCGCATCCGGCCGGTGCCTTCTACATTGAACACCGGCCGCAATTCCCCAACGACGAGAACCGACCATGTCCCGGCATCGACCCCTCACCCGCAGCGAAATGAACGTGGGCCTGGCGCTGCTCGTCGGCGCCGCCATCTGGCTGTTCATGCCCGCGATCGGCCAGCAGCAGAGCTACCACCAGTTTGCCGACAGCCGGGCGTGGCGCGGGATTCCCAATGTCGCCGACGTCCTCTCCAACCTCGCCTTCGTCGCCGTAGGGCTGTTGGGGTTCTATCGGGTGCAGCAGGGACAGCGGCCGCTGCCGCAGGTGGTTCGGATCAGTCTCAACGTGTTCTTTCTGGGGCTCTTCATTACCGGCTTCGGGTCCGCGTATTACCACTGGAACCCAAACGACGAAACGCTGGTCGGCGACCGGCTGCCGATGACGGTGGCCTTCGCGGGCGTGTTCGGCGCCATCCTGGCCGAACGGGTCAGTGCCCGCAGTGGCATCGTCGTGCTGCTCCTGATGCTGGTCGTGGGTCCGGCGAGTGTCTTCTTCTGGCGTTCCACCGGCGACCTCTCGCTGTACGTCGTCGTCCAGTTCGGTGGCATGGCGGGCATGTTGCTGCTGCTGTCGTTGACGAAGGCCGGGCACGATCCGTTTCCATGGTGGGCGCTGCTGGCGTGGTACGCCGTGTCCAAGCTGATGGAAAGTGGCGATGCGCTGGTCTGGAATGCGAGTCGCGAGTTGGTTGCGGGCCACGCGTTGAAGCATATCGCTGCCGCGATCGGCGGGCTGGCCATCGCCAACGCCCTGCGCCCGCGCAATCCGCCCAGGCAGCGGTAGTATTCGCGGATGCGTGCGCTCCTCCTGGCGATCCTGTGGATTCTGGCCATGCCTGCCTTTGCGCAGGCGCCGGCCACAGCCGATCGCTTCGTCTATCAGGACCTCGCGGCCAACGCCGGCATCCCGGTGCCCGAGTTCACGTTG
>JBKJSU010000430.1:0-2790 GCA_046594415.1 Casimicrobiaceae bacterium
AGGGAAGGGATACGTCCCCCGGTGGGGCGGCCGGACTTCAAATCCGGTAGGGGCTGCGTTGCGGTTCTTCGTGGGTTCGACTCCCACTCTCTTCCGCCAATATGTCAGCGTTTGAAGGCGAGGAAATTCACGCCGTCGACGCCGTACTTGCGCGCAGTCTTTTCCTTGTTCGTACCGAGGAACGGGTCAAACGTCTCTACCAGCCTGGCTTCACGGAAGCCCGCCTGCTCGATCACCTGAAGATACTCTGCAACCTGCAGAGCGCCGGCAATTCATCCGGTCCAGAGGTCGATATTGTTGCGCGCGTCCTCCGACAGCTCGCTTTTCATGATGATGTCGGCGAACTGCAGCCGGCCACCGGGCCTCACCACGCGGAACAGCTCGGCAAACACCGCTTCCTTGTCCGTGGCGAGGTTGATCACGCCGTTCGAAATCACCACGTCCACGCTGTCGTCGGCGAGTGGCAAGCGGGTCATGTCCGCCTTTTCGAAGCGCACGTTGACCAGTCCCGCAGCGCGCGCCGCCCCGGTTGAGCGCTCGAGCATGGCATCGGTCATGTCGATGCCGATGACTGTCCCGTTCGGGCCGACTTGCTTGGCTGCAAGCAGGCAATCCATGCCGCCTCCGGAGCCGATATCGATCACCGTGGCGCCGTTTTCCAGTGTGCCCATCTTGAACGGGTTTCCCATTCCACAGAACACTTCAGTGGCCGCGAGCGGCAGGGCTTTCAGCGCCGCGAGATCGTAGCCGAGATGTTTTGCGGCGTACTCGGCGCCGCGGTGGAAGTGGTAATCCCCGGCCGGATCTTCTGCCACCTGGGTATAGGTCAGCCGCACCTCGGACTTGAGCTTATCCTTGTCGAAGTTCATCGGGCAGGCGAGCGCCATGATCCTAACCTCCATCCGTTGATGCGAGCATCCTAGCAAGAAATAATCGGGGTCGCAAATCAAGTGTCGGAATTCAAGCGGCGGGGCGCTCCCCGGCACCCGCCGTTGTTGCGGACCGGCGTTGTAGACCTAAAAACTTAGGCTGGCTGCACCTGCCTTGAACTTCTCATGAATGACACTGGCGCCGGCGATGGTTACGCCATCAATGAAATCTTCCTGGGTGAACCCGCGTGCCTTAACGCAGGGCGGACAGGCAATCACCGCACCTCCGCGTTTGATGAAGTCCTCGATCAAGGTTTTCAGCGGATCCATCGGCGGCACATGCGTCATGTCGATGCCGCGGCGCCTGACGAGATCCACTGCGGAACTTGTCAGAAAGGCGCAGACCTTGAGACCTGACGTGATTCCACCGCAAGCGACGGTAAAGCCCACTGACGACAGTTCGTGGTCGGCTCCATGTGTCATCAGCACGACCAATTCTCGGGTTTCTTGTGTCATTTCGGGAACCCCCTATAAAGTTGCTAAACATTGAACCGGGGCCCGTGATGCTCCCCGCCACCACCACTGCCTGCTCTGCCGCATGTAAGCTAACAGATCCCTATGCGGATTGCCCACACCGCTCCAAACCGGCAGGCAAACGCCCGCGAGGAGAAAATGGACTGCGCCTGGGGCGTAGAGTTCGCCACGCCCGTCCGTGAAGTCCGCGACCCACGGGACGCTGTTGCGCAGGTAGACCGCGATCTTGCGCCGTTCGCCCATCCACAGCAGGGTTCCGCACACGGGCTTTACACCGTTCTGGATCGTTTGCATCGCCGCTCCTTTATCCGCTGGATCCGTCTCGCCGCGCATTTGCGGCGCCTACGGTTCACAATATCGGGAGCGGAGACAAGCGTGTGAATGAGACCGCGGTCCTGGTTGGCGCCGAAAAGGCGCTGCCCTGCCCCGAACCGAGGGGGAACGGTCCCAGGCGAGGAAGCTAAGGGCTTTCGAAGCCGAAACCCGCGTCGCGGGCCAGCACAATCGCCCGCGAGCGGTTTTCGACCCCGAGCTTCGCGAAAGTGCTTGTGATGTGATTCTTCACGGTCTTTTCGCTGAGCGCGAGCCGGGCGGCGATCGGTGCATTGTCTCGCCCCTGCGCGATCAATTCCACCCACTCGCTCGCGCAGCGTAACGCTGGCGAATGCGGCGTCGCCTGCCTGCCCGGAGGACAGTAATGCCCGCACTTCCTCAAGTCAGCTTTGCCATGCCGGCTCACACTCGACCAGTATGTGGTTGCGGCTCTCCAACGGCACGAAGCGTGCACCCGGAGCTAGGCCCGCCACCAGCCGCCCCTCGTCGACCGGCACGCGCGCGTCCTGCGCCGAGTGCAGCACCAGCGTCGGGCACGCCACTTTCGGCGCCAGCATGGTGACGTCGATTTCGTTGATGATTCTCATGCAGCGCGCCGCGTTATCCGGCGAAGTTGACACGCGCTCCAGCTCGTTCCACCAGCAATGCTGTTCGGGTGTGGCGTCGGGGATGAACTGGGTGGTGAAGAACTGCCGAAAGGCCGGGTTTTCCTTGCCCCAGCCAAGATCAACAAGCTCTATCATCATCTCGGCTTCCTGCCGCTGCTTTCGCGTGACATTTCGCTCAGCGCACCATTGCCTGCGCGATCGCCCCGGAAATCTGCCTCAGCAACGCGGGGGCGGGGGATCGTCCGCGCTCGACCCCTTCTTGACCAACATCACCAAGCCCAGAATACTCGGCTTGTTGGGTTGAATTTCCCGTCCTTCGAAGAGTGCAACCATGCTTGAAGACCGCTTCGGCTTGCCGCTGTCGACGACATCGCTGTCGGCGCGCGATGCGTATGTGTCGGGCGCGGACGGGCTGCTGACGGCGGCCGCGGACGCCGAGCGGCAGC
>JBKJSU010000453.1:0-2887 GCA_046594415.1 Casimicrobiaceae bacterium
CTGCGCAAACTTGTGCCGGCGCTGGTCGCTCCACTGTACGCGATGGTATTGCTCGCGCAGGCGCGCCCACGGCGGCTCCACCATCGCCTTCCATGGATCGCGCTCCTGCCCGCGCACGAACTCGAAGGTGTCGTAGCGGTTGTGATACGTGGCGCCACCGTCTTCCCAGTAGTGATAGTGGTCGGAGACGAGGTGCGAATAGACACCGTTCCGGTGCAGAATTTCGGCGAATGAGTTATCGAAGGGTTCGAGCGGCCCCCATGAACGATGCAGGAACGAGAGGCGCCCGGTGTGCATGTCGCGCCGCGCGGGCATGCACGGCAGGCTGCCGACATAGTGATTGTCGAAGGTCACGCAGCGCTGCGCGAGGCGCTGGAAGTTGGGCGTGCGCACCGCCGTACCGCCATAGCACTCCAGCGAGCGCCGGTTGAGCGAATCGAAGAGGACGAAGATCACTTTCATCGCGGCATTCGCTGCGGCGTCTACGTTTCGCGCAGCGGCCTAATCGATCTTGGCGCCCGTCTTCTTCACGACGTCGCCCCACTTCAACATCTCGGCGCGCAGGAACGCGTCGGTTTCGGCGGGCGCGATACCGGACGGCGCGATGCCGAGTTTTTGCAGGCGCTCCGCGACGTCGGGAGACTTCAGCGCCTTCGCCACTTCCTGCTGGATCTTGTCGACGATCGGCTTGGGCGTGCCGCCGGGCACCAGCAGCATCTGCCACGCGCTGGCCTCGTAGCCGGGAAAGCCCGACTCTGCCACGGTGGGCACGTTGGGATAGGCCGGCAGACGTTGCGCGCTGGTCACCGCCAGCAGGCGGATCTTGCCGGCGTCGATCTGCGTCACGACGTGCGAACCGCCGTCGATGGTGAATTGGATCTGCCCGCCGACGAGATCGTTCATCGCGAGGATGCCGCCCTTGTACGGAATGTGTTCGAACTGGATGCCCGCACGCATCTTCAACAGCTCGCCGCCCAGGTGCGGAATGGTGCCGTTGCCGCCGGAGCCGAGCGAGAGCTTGCTGGGATTCGCCTTGGCGTAAGCAATGAATTCGGCAATGTTGGTGACCGGCAGCGTCGGGTGCACCACCAGCATGAAAGGCACGGTACCGATTACCGTCACCGGCGTCAGGTTCTCGAAGAGCTTGAACCCCGGGTCCTTGTACAGCGCCGGTGCCGTCGAGATCGCAGCCGCCGCCACCAGCAGCGTGTAACCGTCCGGTGCCGCCTTGGCCACCATCGAGGCGCCGATGTTGCCCGACGCGCCTGGCTTGTTTTCCACGATCACCGGCTGTCCCCACGCCTCCGTCAATTTCTGCGCGACCACGCGTGCCAGCAGGTCGCTGGTGCCGCCGCCGGCCGGAAACGGCACGATGATCGTGATCGGCTTGGTGGGGTAGGCCTGCGCGTGCGCGACAGGACCGGCACCGATGGACGCGACGACGATGACGGCGGCCACAACGGTCCGCACCAAACGCATTGCCTGCATGGATTGCCTCCTCGAGCTCGTGATCGCGCTGCCGCGGTCCACAGGTTGTCCACGATATGGAACACCTGTCTGTATGATGGACAATGTCGGCAATTTCCACAAAGCTGTCAAGCCGTTGAAGAAGTACGCGAAGCTCGTGCGCGATGCCTCGCGCCAGCTGGGCGGGCGCAGTCCCACCGCGGTGGCGAAGCGATGAGCACGCGCAACGCGAGCCATGCACCCGCGCAGTTGCGCACACTGGGCCGCACCGCCGTCGAGCTTTCGCTGCTCGGTTTCGGTGGCACCGCCACCGGGCGCCTGGTGCCGGATTTTTCCGAAGCCGATGCCACCGCGATCCTCGACGCCGCATGGACGCGCGGCCTGCGTTACTTCGACACGTCGCCGTTTTATGGACTTGGGCTCTCCGAACAGCGGCTGGGCGCCTTTCTGCGGCATCGTCCGCGCAACGCCTTTGTGCTGTCCACCAAGGTGGGACGCCTGTTGTCGCCCGACCGCGGCTTGGCGCCGCAGCGACCCGAGTCGCTGCCCTTCGAGATCTGCTTCGACTATTCGTACAGCGGCACGATGCGCTCGGTGGACGACAGCCTGCAGCGCCTGGGCCTCGCGCGTATCGACCTCCTCATCCTGCACGACATCAGCCCGCGCTGGCATGGCGACGCGCTCGAGGCGCGCTATGCCGAAGCGATGACCGGCGCGCAGCGCGCGCTGGTCGACTTGCGCACGCAAGGTGTGGTGCGCGCGATCGGCGTCGGCGTCAACGATGTCGCGGTATGTTCGCGCTGCCTGGTCGACGGCGATTTCGATTTCTTCATGCTCGCGGGGCGGCTCACCCTGCTTGATCACAGCGGCTTGCCCGGCCTGCTCGACGCTTGCGCAGCGCGCGGTGTGGGCGTGCTGGCCGCGGCACCGTTCAACTCCGGCATCCTGGCCACGGGCGCGGTGCCAGGCGCCCGCTATTTCTACACGCCCGCCAATGCCGAGCTGATGGACCGCACGCGCGCCATTGCAGCGATCTGTGGCGGCCACTCGATTCCGCTCGGCGCGGCGGCGCTGCAGTTTGCGCTGGGTCACGCCGCGGTGACCAGTGTCGTGCCGAGCTTTCGCAGCCTCGCGGAGCTGGCCGAAGTGTGCGCGTGGATGGAAACACCCATTCCGCCGGCGCTGTGGCAGGACTTGCATGCGGCCGGCCTTCTGCAGTGGACGCCTGCGGCGTGAGCGCGACGCCCATCGACATCCTGGTGCCGTGCGCCAACGTGCTGGGGGAAAGCCCGCTGTGGTGCGCACGCCGCCAGCGGCTCTTCTGGGTCGACATCCGTGCGCCGGCGCTGCATGCGTGCGATGCCGACGGCGGCAATGTTGCCACGTGGCCCATGCCGGAAGTGATTGGCAGCTTTGCGTT
>JBKJSU010000491.1:0-2519 GCA_046594415.1 Casimicrobiaceae bacterium
TTCTGGCGGTGCTCCCAGATGTCGGCGATGTGCAGAAAGGCGGCGCGCTCGAGGCCGATCTCGATGAACGCGCTTTGCATGCCCGGAAGCACGCGCACGATGCGGCCGAGGCAGATGTTGCCTACCAGCCCGCGGGCGCTGGCGCGCTCCATGTGCAACTCCTGCACCACGCCTTGTTCGAGCATGGCCACCCGCGTTTCCTGAGGCGTGACGTTGATCAGGATCTCGTGCGTCATGGTGCGCCGTCAACGTATTGAATTTGGACGTTTGTTATAGCACGGCGCGCCCGGTACGCGCGAGGAGGCCCGCCGTTTCCGCCAAGGGCAGGCCCATCACGCCGCTGAAGCTGCCGTCGAGCCGGGTGATGAACGCCGCGGCGCGCCCCTGGATGGCGTAGCCGCCGGCCTTGTCGAAGGGTTCCTCGGTGGCCACGTAACGTTCGATCTCGCCCGACTTCAACGCGCGCAGCGTGACCGCAGAAACGCTGATGGCGATCTCGACATCCTCCTGCCAGCGCAGCGCGACCACGGTGATCACCTCGTGGGTGCGGCCGGATAGCCTGGCCAGCATGCCCCGTGCCGCATCGGCGTCCGCCGGCTTGCCGAAGATCACGCCGTCAAGCACCACTTCGGTGTCGGCGCCCAGCACCGGCAGCGGCGGGAGCTTGCGCTGTTCCATCCGCTGCCAGCCGATCTGCGCCTTGATGCGCGCGATGCGCTCGACGTAGTGCAACGGCGGCTCGCCGTCGCGGGCTTCCTCGACGACGTCGCGATGCCGCCCCGGTGCTTCGCGCAGGCGCACCTCCGCAAACGCGATGCCGAGCTGGCGCAGCAGTTCGTGGCGCCGCGGGCTGCGCGATGCAAGATACAGGACGGGAGCGTCCGCAGTGGCGTGCTTGTCAGTCACGATGATAGGGATGTCCGGTGAGCAGCGACACGGCGCGATAGAGTTGCTCGGCGAGCATGACGCGGACGAGGCCGTGCGGCAATGTCAGCGCGGACAGGGCCATGCGCTCGGCGGCGGCGCGCTTCAGCGCGGGGTCGAGGCCATCCGCGCTGCCGATCACGAAGGCCACATCGCGCGCATCGTCGCGCCATCGCGCGATCCGGTCGGCCAGCATGCGGGAGGTCCAGGCGCCCCCGCGCTCGTCCAGCGCAACGGTGAGAAAGCCGGTGCATGCGGCGTCGATGCGCACCGCTTCTGCCGCCAGCAGTTGCGCCGGCGCGCGGCCACGGTCGCGGGCCTCGGGTTTCATCTCCAGCAATTCCAGCGCGTAGTCGCGCGGCAGGCGCCGTGCGTACTCCTGGTATCCGGCATCGATCCAGGCCGGCATCTTCAAGCCAAGCGCGATGATGCGAAGTTTCACGGAGGCACGAAACGCCGGTCACGACCGCGGAACGAGGCTCAAGCCGCCGCGCGGGCGCGCCGGCCGGGGGCGGGCGCCTCCCAGAGTTCCTCGAGGTTGTAGTGCTGCCGCACCGCCGGCTGCATCACATGCACGACGATGTCGCCGCAATCCACCAGGACCCATTCGCCGGTTTGCTCGCCCTCGACACCGACGATGGTGGCGCCGGCCTCCTTCAGTGCGTCGCGGACGTGATGGGCGAGCGCATTGGCCTGCCGATTGGAGTCGGCGCTGGCGATGATGAAACTGTCACAGAAGGTGGTGAGCTTGCGCACGTCGAGGACCTTGATGTCGCGGGCCTTGATGTCCTCGAGGGCGGTGACGGCGATCTGCTGCAGTTTGTTAAGTCGCATCCGTGGGGGGGCGGTAGAGGTGATGGGTTTCAATATAGGCCAAAACTGCGGGCGGTAGCAATTGCGACAGCTCGTCGGAGCCGCAGCCGCGGGCGAGCATGGCGCGAATGGTCGTGGCGGAAATGTCGTGCGGCGTCACGGCCTGCTGGAAGATGCGGCCGGCGGGCGTGGCAATCAAGGGTGCCGAATCAGGGGTTTGGCGGCGTTGCCATTCCTCAGCCAGCGGCGGTGCCAGCGCGTCGCCGGGGTGCACGCCGGGTCGCGCGACCACGACAATATGCGCCAGCGTGAAGAGATCGCGCCACCGATGCCACGTGGGCAATCCACGGAATGCGTCGGCGCCCAGTACCAGCCAGAGTGGACGCCCCGGGTCGTCGCGCCGCAGTTCTTCCAATGTGAGCACCGTGAAGCTCTTGCCGCCGCGCCGCAGCTCGCGGTCGTCGGCCATGAGGCCGGGAAATTCGGCCAGCGCCGCATGCAACATGGCCAGGCGCTGGTCCGCGGAAACCTGCGGGCCGCGGCGATGCGGCGGATCGGCGGCTGGGATCAATCGCAATTGCGCCAGCCCCAGCGCGCGCCGCACGTCGTCGGCCAGCCGCAGATGCCCGTAGTGGACGGGATCGAAGGTGCCGCCCAGCAGCGCAATCGGTGGCAACGGGTCCACGCGTGGTCGCGGCGCGTCAGAAGCTCGAGCCCGGCTCGGCCAGGAACGCGATTTCCTCCGGCGTCGACAGGCGGCCGAGAATCGCGTTGCGATGCGG
>JBKJSU010000500.1:0-3737 GCA_046594415.1 Casimicrobiaceae bacterium
GCGTGAAATTCATGCTGACCGCGACCTGGTTGACCGCGATGATCGGATTCATGCTGGCCTGCGAGGAAATCAGTCCGCGCAGCACGAAACTGGCGCCAAGCCGCTTGGCGGCCGACAGCGCAAGGTCGGTGTTGTTCTTGAAATAGGCGTCGATCTCGGCCTGCGCGATCTGGGCGCGGATTTCCTCCGGCGTGTAGGTGCGCAGGCCGACGGCGCGCAGCCGCGTGTTGAGCGCCTGGAAGAGGGGGCCGAAATTCTGCTGCTGGGCGAAGATATAGCCGTCGCTGCGCTGCTCGCCGATGATGACCATGATCTTCTTGCCCTTGATCTCGGCCCTGCAGGGCGTGGACAACTCATACGCGATCCGGTCGTTGCGCGCCGCCTCGGCGGCGGGTGGCGGAGGCTCGGGATTGGAAAACTTGAAGCCCTGGCTCATGGCCGTGGCACTCGCCAGCGCCAGCAATGCAGGCACCACGGTCGGGATGAGCCATCGCGTCATGGAGGGTGGTCGATCAAAGTGGACGGGCAAGGATGCCCGCCGCATCTTCCAAGACTATGCCAACCACCCGCGAAAATCCACCCGAAAAATCGGCAAGCCGACGCGCGGGGCGCTTGAAACCGCGAGCGGCCGTGCGGGCGCGAAGGTTCAAGTCCGCAGCACGATGTCCCACACGGTGACCACCGCGTCGGATTCGATGCCGGCCGCGCGGTCGCCGAAATTGCCTGTGGATGCACGGCGATCATCCGCGCTGAGATTGCGGTAGAGAAAGTCGCGCGCGTTGCCCGCGTCGCCTTCGAAGAACATCTGCGTGGTGAGCCGCGTGCGCCCGCTCGCCACGTTGAAGTGCAGATGCGGCGTGCGCCCGGCGTAGGCCGGCGGTTTGATCGTCTTGATCCGGTAACGGCCTTCCGCATCGGTGACGAGGCGGCCATAGGCCTGGAAATGGGGATCGAGCGGCCCCGACGCATCGGAATCGCCGGGGTGGTGATAGCGACCGAAGGCGTTGGCCTGCCAGATCTCGATGGTGGCGTTGGGCAGCGGACGTCCCTGCAGGTCGAGCACGCGGCCCGACGTGTACAGGGGCGTGCCCGCGGCGCGCTGCGTGTGTCCCGCGACGATGGTCAGGTCGGCGTCGCTGTCGTCCGGCTTCTGCGCCGGATAGAAGGGGCCCAGAGAAATAGCCGGCGTGGCGACGCGGGCGGCGTCGGCCGCCAGTGCGGGTCGCCTGGCGACCATCAGGCCGGCGCCTCCCAGCGCC
This sequence comes from Casimicrobiaceae bacterium, assembly GCA_046594415.1. Classification (GTDB taxonomy): domain Bacteria; phylum Pseudomonadota; class Gammaproteobacteria; order Burkholderiales; family Casimicrobiaceae; genus VBCG01. Next base: position 1,260 of record JBKJSU010000500.1, read on the forward strand.
AGCACGGCGACCAACGCCATGCGGCGCGTGACTGCAGGCCGGGATTCAACGTCTGCGGGCGTCGGATGCATGATCGGGCCTCCTTGCGTCGGAATGCGGTTGGACCTCGCGGCAGTGGATTCGGTTGCCTTCGGCAGGGTGAGCCACCGTCAGCGCCGCTTGCCCAGCAACGAACCCAATACGCCGCGGGTGATTTCGCGCGCTATCGACGATCCGACCGACCGCGCGGCGCTCTTGGCGGCGAGGTCGATCATGCCGTCGTGCTTGCCGCCACGAGGTCCGGTGGAGCCGAACAGGATGTCGGAGAGGCCGCCCATCAGGCCGCCGCCCGACGCGGCCGGTGGTCCGGCCGGCGCAGCGGCGCCGCCTGCCGGGGGCGTTTCCCCCGAGGCCGCCACCCGCGCGCGCAATTTTTCGTAGGCCGATTCGCGATCCACAGTTTTGTCGTATACACCTGCGACCGGCGAATTGGCGATGACCGCCTTGCGCTCCTCCGGCGTCAGCGGGCCGATGCGGCTTGCCGGCGGCAGGATGAATACGCGCTCGGTGATCTGCGGGCGGCCCTTGACGTCGAGGAAGGACACGAGCGCCTCGCCCACGCCCAGTTCGGTGATGGCGTCCTCGGTCTTGAACTTGGGGTTCGCGCGCATGGTCTCGGCCGCGGACTTCACGGCCTTCTGGTCACGCGGCGTGAATGCGCGGAGCGCGTGCTGCACGCGATTGCCGAGTTGACCGAGCACCGTGTCGGGAACATCGAGCGGATTCTGCGTGACGAAGAACACGCCGACGCCCTTCGACCTGATCAGCCGAACGATCTGTTCAATTTTTTCGAGCAGCGACTTCGGTGCTTCGCTGAAGAGCAGGTGCGCCTCGTCGAAGAAGAACACGAGCTTCGGCTTCTCGGGATCGCCCACCTCGGGCAATCGCTCGTAGAGTTCCGCCAGCAGCCACAGGAGCAGCGTCGAATACACCTTCGGCGATTGCATCAGCTTGTCCGCGGCCAGGATGTTGATCACGCCCTTGCCGTCGACCGTTTGCAGCAGGTCGTCGACGTTGAGCATCGGCTCGCCGAGAAATCGGTCCGCTCCCTGTTGTTCGAGCGTGAGCAAGCCGCGCTGGATGGCGCCGATCGAGGCGGCCGACACGTTGCCGTAGTTGGTCTGGTAATCGCGTGCGTTGTCGCCGATGTGCTGCAGCAGCGCACGGAGGTCCTTCAAGTCGAGCAGCAGCAGGCCCGCGTCATCGGCGATCTTGAAGGCGAGCGTAAGCACGCCTTCCTGCGTATCGTTGAGATTGAGAATGCGGGACAGCAGGAGCGGCCCGAGGTCGGAAACGGTGGCGCGCACCGGGTGACCCTGTTCGCCGTAGAGGTCCCAGAAGGTGACCGGGCAGCCGGCAAAGGCCGGGGCCTCCACGCCCAGCATCTTGATGCGTTCCTCGAACTTGGGCGAGGTCTTGCCTGGCTGGGACAATCCGGCCAGGTCGCCCTTGACGTCGGCCATGAAGGTGGGCACCCCCATCCCCGACAGGCGTTCGGCGATCACCTGCAGCGTCACGGTCTTGCCAGTGCCGGTGGCGCCGGTGATGAGGCCGTGCCGGTTGGTGAATCCCGGAAGAAGCAGGCATTCGATGTCGCCGTGGCGGGCAAGCAGCATGGGTTCGGGCATGGGGCGGGGGTCTGGCGGGTTGGATGGGCAACAGGGCAAGTGTAGCGTCCCGGTGGGCAATGCGGGCAGGTACTGGGAAAACAGCCTGTTTGCTGCTATAATCATGGACTGCAGCCAGAGCCAAAAGCGCTGGGCAGCACGCGCAACAGGCAATGGCAGTCAAGAAAAGCAAAAAATGGGCTGGTTGCAGCCCATTTTCTTTTTGTGCGGCCGGGTTGACGCCCGGCCACGGAACCTGAGACCAAAACGGAGCAACGGCGGCGTGCCGATGGGTAAACAGCTGGGCGAACTCCTGGAACAGACGGTCCCCGCATTGGGGGTCGAGCTCGTGGCTTGGGAAATTGCGGGCAAGGGCCCGCTCGTCCGTGTTTACATCGACAAACCGGGCGGCATCGTCGTCGACGATTGCGCCCGCGTAAGCGACCACCTCACGCATCTGTTCACGGTCGAGAACGTCGAATACGGGCGGCTTGAGGTTTCCTCGCCCGGCGTGGACCGGCCGCTGCACAAGTTGGCCGATTTCACCCGTTTTGCCGGCGAGGAAGCGCAGATCAATCTGCACGACCTTACCGACGGCACGCGCAAGCTCAAAGGCATCGTGCGCGGGGTTGATGGCGACAAGGTGCTACTGGAAGGTCCAAAGGGCGTCCGCGCTATTCCGATCACGACGATCGCGCGCGCACGTCTCGTACCAAAGATCGAGTGGAGAAAGACCAAATGAACAAAGATCTGCTGCAGCTGGTGGACGCCCTGGCGCGCGAGAAGAACGTGCCCAAGGAGATCGTTTTCGTCGCGCTGGAGTCGGCGCTGG
>JBKJSU010000586.1:0-3622 GCA_046594415.1 Casimicrobiaceae bacterium
CGATGCGGTAGCCGTTGGACAGCCGGTTGGTTTCATTGGCCAGCGCCACGACGGCCATCAACTCGTTGAACATCGCCGGCGTCATGCCCTTGCCCGACGCGCTGGCCGTGTGCGACAGGATGCAGTACTCGCAATTGTTGGTGACCGACACCGCCACGTAGATCATTTCCTTGGTCAGCGGATCGAGGTGGCCGGGACCCATCACCTCCTTGACCGCGCTCCATATTCGCCGCAGCGTGGCCGGCTCGTTGGCGAGGATTTTCCAGAAATTGTTGATCCACTCGACCTTGCGCGTGGCGCGGATGTCGTCGTACACCGCGCGAACCTCGGGCGAGGCATCTTCGTATTCGATCAGGGCAACGATGGCCATGGACTTCCTTCGCAGGCGGCTGCAAAGGCCGCCATCGTGGATGGATGAAACTGCAGGAGGCTCGTGGCGCCCGCGCGCCTCAACCGGCGCTCCATGGGGTCTTCAGGCGCGTGAACTCGAGCCGATACGTACTGCGGTCGAGGTCGTGCGCCCCGGCCGCCACCAGCGCCGGAGCAAGTTCGTTGGCGGCGCCATCGACATCGGGCACGCCGTTGCCTTCGACCAGGACCACCCACGATGGCACCTGCGTCGTGGCCGCGCGCACCTTCCTCTCGGTGGTTTCGATGTTGCTGCCGGCACGGTCGGCCATGCCGAGGTGCACGCCCGCGATGCCTTTGCGATACGCGAGCGGCGGCAGCAGCCGGGTGCGCAATGCGGCCAGCAGTTCGTCGTGCGCGGCGTCGGGCAGCGCAAAGCGCAGCGTCTGCATCACGCCGCCGCTGCCCACGCCATGCGTGAAGGCCACGCGGCAGATCGCGCGAGCGACGTTGCGAAAGTGCGGCACCACCCGCTGCGTCCAGGCAGTGGGCGCGTTCAGCCGGTCGAGATAGTCGCGCCCGGTGAGCGTCTCGAGGCTGTCGGCTTCATAGAGATTGAAGTACTCGGGTCCGCCGCCGATCACCGCGTAGCGGCGCCCGCGATGGAAACCCGGGATGCCCACCCGCTCGGGCATGTGCTCGCGGTTGTGCCACTCGTGGAATTCATCGCGCGCGGCCGGCTCGATGTCGTGCCAGATTGCGACTGCGCCAAGGGCGGTGAGGCTCAAGGCCGGACCTGCTGGACCGTGGTGGAGGCCGGTGCGGGCTTCATGGCAACCGTACCAGCGTGACGCCAAGACGCCCGAGATCGCCGAACTCGAAGTCGAGCACCGCGTCGACCGGAACATCGATGATGCCGTCGTACGAACCCGTGGTCACGATCTGGCCGGCGCGCAGATGGTCGCCGCGGGTGGCGAGGTAGTTGGCAAGCCACACCAGTGGATGCAGCGGATGTCCGTCGGGATGCTTGCCTTCCGCCGACCGGATCACGGCCTCGTTGGCGCGGACCACGATGGGGAATGCTTCCAGGTTCGCTTCCCACGGTGCGGCAAGCGCCGGTCCCACGAAGAGTCCCTGATTGGCGACGAAGTCGGCCAGCAACTCCGGATAGGAAACCGACTTGGGCTCGGCATAGCGGGGGCCGATCAATTCGAGCGCCAGTCGCGCTGCGCCCACCGCGGCGCGCACTTCGGCCTCCGCATAGGGCTGCGCGCGGGCAGGCAGGTCGCGCGCGATCACGAAGGCAATCTCGGGCTCGATCCGCGCCACCTCGCCGGTGATCTGCATCGCGCACGGCGACGCGTGATGAATCGTCGACGCGAATATCGGCGCGGCAATGATGGCGCGCGCTGCGGTGGGCACGGAGCACTTCCAACCGCCGATGGGCTGGGCCAGCAGTTCGGCGACCCGCAGCTGCACGGCGATGGCAGCGTCCACCGTCGCCGGGCGCGCGGCCTCGTCGATGCGCGGTCCCGCGCGCCCCGCGCGCCTTGCGGCAAAGAGGAACTGCGCGGCGGCTTCCTGGGAGGCGGTCAGCATGACGAGGGGTCCTGAGCGGGGGCGGCGCCGGGCAAATCCGGCACGCGTCGATATTCTGGCATAGCTTCGGCGTGGGACTGTCGGTTATGCTTGAACTCCATTGCAACGACCCGAACGCCCCGATGCCTGCCCTTGACGCGCAATTGACGAAGGCTGCGAGCCTGCCCATGGATGCCGCGGATGCCATGCTGATCGGACGCGCGTGGGTGCCCGCCGTCAATGGGCCGGTGGTGGTGGCCGTGCGCGGCGACGACCTCGTGGATGTGTCCTCGCTGGCGCCGACGTCCAGCATGCTGGTGGGCCGCCCGGATGCGGCAGCGTTGGTGCGCGCCGCCAGGACATTGCCGCGTGTGGATTCGCTCACTGCAGCATTGCGCAACAGCGCCGAAGCGGGCCGCGACCCGACGCGTCCGTGGCTGCTCGCCCCCTGCGACCTGCAGGCGGTCAAGGCCGCCGGCGTCACGTTCGTGGCCAGCATGCTCGAGCGCGTGATCGAGGAGCAGGCCCGCGGCGACCCGTCGCGCGCCGAGAGCGTGCGGCACACGATCGTGGCCATCATTGGCGACAACCTGTCGAGCGTGCGCCCCGGTTCTGCGGAAGCGGCGCACTTGAAGGACGCGCTGATCAAGCAGAACGCGTGGTCCCAATATCTCGAAGTGGGCATCGGACCCGATGCCGAGGTGTTCACCAAGTCGCAGCCGATGTCGGCAGTGGGCACGGGCGCCGACATCGGCATCCATCCCAAGTCGGAGTGGAACAACCCGGAACCGGAAATCGTGCTGGCCATCGACAGCACTGGCCGCGTCGCCGGCGCCACGCTGGGCAACGACGTCAACCTGCGCGACTTCGAAGGCCGCAGCGCGCTGCTGCTCGGCAAGGCCAAGGACAACAATGCGTCCACGGCCATCGGCCCGTTCATCCGGCTGTTCGATGACCACTTCACGATTGACGATGTGCGCCAGGCGCAGATCACGCTGCACATCGCGGGGCCGGACGGGTTTACGCTCGACGGTCATTCGTCGATGGCCATGATCAGCCGCGACCCGCTCGACCTCGCGGGCCAGGCCATCGGCGCGCATCACCAGTATCCCGACGGCCTCATGCTCTACCTCGGCACGATGTTCGCGCCGACCAAGGACCGGCATGGCCCGGGGCAGGGCTTCACGCACGTCGTGGGCGATGTGGTGACGGTGTCCACCCCGAAGCTGGGTGCGCTCGTCAATCGCGTCGAACACACCGACCGCATCGCGCCGTGGACCTTCGGCGCGGGCGCCCTCATGCAGAGCCTTGCGCAACGCAAGCTCATCTGAAACGAACCGGATTCCCATCATGGCTCAACTGTTCAAGAACCTGATCAACGGCGAGTGGGTGGCCGGCGCCACCGTGTCCGTCAATCGCAATCCGTCGGATACTAGCGACGTGGTAGGCGAGTATGCGCAGGCCGACGTCGAGCAGACACGCGTGGCCATTGCCGCGGCCAAGAAAGCGTTTGGCGCGTGGACTACCGGATCGATCCAGGAGCGCGCCAATATCCTCGATCGCGCCGGCACCGAAATCGTCGCGCGCAAGGACGAGCTGGGCGCGCTGTTGTCGCGCGAAGAAGGCAAGACGCTGCCCGAGGGCATCGGCGAGGCGATGCGCGCCGGCCAGATCTTCAAGTTCTTCGCCGGCGAAG
>JBKJSU010000594.1:0-3691 GCA_046594415.1 Casimicrobiaceae bacterium
ACCTTCGGCGAAGCCTTCGTCAAGAGCCAGTTGGCGGCGGGTGTCAAGTTGCCCACGTCGGGCCGGGCGTTCATCAGCGTGCGCAACAGCGACAAGCCGCGCGCGGTGGAACTGGCGCGCACATTGGTCGGCCTCGGCTTCGAGATTGTGGCTACGCGCGGCACCGCCGCGGCGCTCAATGCCGCGGGCGTCAAGGCGGCCACCGTCAACAAGGTGGCCGAAGGGCGCCCGCACATCGTCGACATGCTGAAGAACGACGAGATCGCGCTGGTGGTCAACACCGTGGAAGAGAAGCGCGCGGCCATCCAGGACAGCTACCAGATCCGGCGCGCGGCGCTGGTGGACCAGGTGCCCACGTACACGACGATTGCCGGCGCCCGCGCGGCCGCGATCGGCATGCAGGCTATGCGCGTCCTGACCCCTTATTCCATCCAATCGCTGCACAAGCGGCTGGTGTAACTTCACGATCTGGATACGCGATGAGCAAATTCCCCATGACGGTGACGGGCGCGGAGCGCCTCAAGACCGAGTTGCACCGGCTGAAGACCAGCGAGCGGCCTGCGGTCATCGCGGCAATCGCCGAGGCGCGCGCGCACGGCGACCTGTCGGAAAACGCCGACTATGACGCGGCCAAGGAGCGCCAGGGTTTCATCGAAGGCCGGATCGCCGAGGTGGAGGCGAAGCTCGCCAATGCGCAGGTGATCGATCCATCCACGATCGACGGCGAAGGGCGCGTCGTATTCGGCGCCACCGTCGATCTCGAAGACGCGCAGACGGGCGACCCCGTCACCTACCAGATCGTCGGCGACGACGAAGCCGACATCAAGCAGGGCAAGATTTCCGTCAGCTCGCCGATTGCGCGCGCGCTGATCGGCAAGTCCGAAGGCGACACGGCCGACGTGCAGGCGCCGGGCGGTGTGCGCAGCTACGAAGTGCTGGCGGTGCGGTACCGCTAAGTCGAACGTTGGGGTCCTGTAGGGTCTTGTAGGCGAGGCTTCAGCCTCGCGCAGCGACTTGCGACTCTGAGGCCTCGCCTACCGATACATCGCGGACGCGCGAGCCGTGCAACCGGCAATCCATCGCGTTGCGCTCGCCACGTCGCTGACGCACATCGTGCGCTCGCTGGCGATGCGCGCCGAGCGTTCGAGCAGCTGGATGTCCGCCTCGTGCTGCCGCGCCACATGTGGGTCCTCGAAGAACACAATGCGCTGGCACCGATTTTCCAGCACCTCGAGCGCGATTTCAGCATCGCCGCCCAGCGAACCGGACTGAAAGGGCTGCACCCATTGCGCGCGGTTGTCGCCGCGGATGCCCTCGGCGACACCGTTCAGGAGGCTGCCCGTCGTGCCGGTGGCAATGCGACCGCCGAACGCGTCGAAGAAGGCGAAGTGCCGGCGCACGAACGACAGCATCGCGTCCTTGCGCGCATCGTGGGCGATCAGCGCAACGGTCTGGCGGCTGAAAGCGAACCATGAATCGAGTGCGGCATCGGGCGCGAAGCCCGCCGTGACCCGTGCCAGCTCGAACCATTCGCGGGCGTGCGCAAAGGTGGAGACGAATGCCGCCTCGTGGATCACGCATTCGCGCTTCAATGCCTGGCCTTCGGGGAACACCGATGTCGGGTCGTCCGGATCGAGCAGGTAGATGATCGCGTCGAAGCGGCGCGCCGGAGCGGTGGCGACGACGCCCGCGACCAGGTGGATGAGGCCGCCGTCGCGCCGCGTGGGCAGGCGGTGCATGCCTTCGTATCCGCGCAATACTCCGTTGCCGACGATCGCATCATAGGTCTGGCCCACGACATGTAGTTCGGGCTTCAGTTCGTCGACGATCGCGGCGCGCAACGGTTCGAGCAGCCGAAACAGCGCCGCGTCGGCGCCGGTGCGGTGAAGGCAGCTTGCCGCGAGGCCGATGCGCAGCGGCTTGGCGTTCAAGGCGCGACGCGATGCCAGGTGGCAATGATCCGGTTGCGGATCATTGCTTGCGTGGCCTGTGCAAAGGACTTGAAGTGCGCGCTGGCGAGATGGGTGTCGAACGCGGCGCGATCGTCATAGAGCTCGTACCAGTACACGACGTCGGGCTTTCCGGCGTCGGTGCATACGTCGAACTGGCGCCAGCCCGGTTCGTCCTCGCGCGACCGTTGCGCGTTGTCCAGCATCAACGGCATGAAGGCGGTCCACTGCGCGGCATCGATCGTGAATTCGACGGTGACAACATACATGGCACAGGCCCTAGCTGGGGAAATGCAGTTCGAGGTCGGCTACCTGCGCGGCATCGAGCGGCCGCGTGTCGCGGCCATCGAGCAGCAGCGCGAGCTTCGCGGTCTGTTCCAGCTCTTCCGCGGCGTCCACCGCGTCGTCGAGCGAGTGCCCGGAGACCACGGGGCCGTGATTGGCCAGCAGCACCGCGCGGTGCGTCGCGGCCCGCGCGCCCACGGCCGCCGCCAGTGCGCGATCGCCGGGGCGAAAGTAGGGAATCAACGGCAACGTGCCCACGCGCATCACGTGATATGCGGTGAGCGGTGGCAGCACGTTGGCGGCGTCGGCGTGGACGAGACACGATATCGCCACCGCACAGGTGCAGTGCAGGTGGACGATGGCGCGCGCGGTCGGGCGCGCCGTGTACATCGCGAGGTGCAGGAAGGCCTCCTTCGACGGCGGGTCGCCCGCGAGGTGCGTGCCGTCCGCCGCCACCTTGGCGAGGCGCAGCGGATCGAGGCGGCCGAGCGAGCTGCCGGTGGGCGTGATCAGGATAGTGTCGTCGATGCGGATCGAGAGGTTGCCGGAGCTGCCGTGTGCGTAGCCGCGGTCGTATAGCGAGCGCGCGCGCTCGACGATGGCATCGCGGGCCGTGGCGTCGCTCACAGCGCGGCCGCGGCGCGCGCGAAGAAATCGACGCCGCCAAAATTGCCCGACTTCAATGCGAGCCAGCGCGGCGCGCCGCCGACCGCGCGCGTCCAGGGCACGCCGGGGTCGATCTCGGGACCGATGGCAAGTGCCGTCACGCCAAGTGCGTCAACGACGGCGCCCGACGTTTCGCCGCCGGCGACAACGAACGCTTCAACGCCCGCGGCGGCGAGGGCGCGCGCGATCACGCGAAACGCGTCCTCGACCACCGTCGCGGCGCGCGTGGCACCCAGCGCGGCCTGCGCGGCGGCAACGGACGCCGGATCCGCGGTGGCGTAGACAAGGACCGGCGCGGGGCCAATCCCGGCGACCGCCTCCGCGGCGATCCGGCCGGCAAGCGCGGGGTCGTCCGCCAGTGCAAGCGGGTCGAGACGAATGCCGGGAACGTGCGTGCGGGCCGCGGCAACCTGTGCGCGGGTAGCCTCCGAGCAACTGCCGGAGAGCCATGCGGTGCGTACACTCGCGGGGGGGCGCGACCAGCCGCCGGCGTGCGTGCCGGCGCTGCCGCGGAGCGCGCGCGCAAGACCCACCGCCAAGCCCGCGCCGCCGGTGGTCAGCGGCAGGTCGACGCTGGCGGCACCGGCCACCGTCAGGTGCTCGTCCCGCGTGGCATCGATGATGGCGTGCGCGAAGTCGTCGGCGGCAAGGCTCGCCAGCCGCGCGCGCACCGCATCGACGCCGGCATCCAGCGTTGCCGCGCCGACCAGCCCGACGCGCGCCGCCGTTTGCGCACCCAGCACGCGCACGAGGTTGGCGTCGCGCATCGGCGTCAATGGATGGTCGCGCAT
>JBKJSU010000096.1:0-3444 GCA_046594415.1 Casimicrobiaceae bacterium
CGACCGGACGATCTCGAAACGCGCATCTGGCCGCTGCCGGCCAGGCGCGTCAACGGCATCGGTCCCAAGGCCGCGGCCAAGCTCGAGGCGCTGGGCATCCGCACGATCGGGCAGATCGCGCAGGCCGATCTCGCGTGGCTGGTCGAGCACTTCGGCGCCAATTACGGCGGGTGGCTGCACCGCGCCTCGCACGGCCGCGACGAGCGCGAGGTGGTGACGGAAAGTGAGCCGCGCTCGATCAGCCGCGAAACGACCTTCGAGCGCGATCTGTCCGCCACGCGGGACCGCGCCGAGCTGTCCGCGATCTTCACCGACCTGTGCGTGCGGCTGGCGGGCGACCTCGCGCGCAAGGGCTATGCGGGCCGCACCATCGGCATCAAGCTGCGCTTCGACAATTTCACGACGGTGACGCGCGACCAGACGATCGAGATGCCCACGCAGGATGCGGCGGCCATCCGCCGCGCCGCGGGGGAGTGCTTGAAGCGCGTACCGCTCGCGCGGCGCATCCGGCTGCTGGGCGTGCGGATGGGCACGCTGACCCCCGCGACCGTGCCGCGCGATACCGGTTAAGATTGTCCGGCACCCCTTCCGACGAGCGATCCCATGCCCACCACCTCTCCCTCCACCCGCTTCGGCAGCGGCAAGTCCGTGCGCCGCGTCGAGGACGACAGCCTCCTTACCGGCCGCGATCTCTTCGCCGACAATTTCTCGCTGCCCGGCCAGGCCTTCATCGTGTTCCTGCGCTCGCCGCATGCGCATGCGCGGATCACGGCGCTCGACGTGGCCGCGGCGCGGGCGATGCCCGGCGTCGTCGCGATCGTGACGGGCGCCGAACTGGTGCGCGCGGGTGTGAAGCCGTTACCGACGTCGCCGGACTTCAAGCGCGCCGACGGCTCGAAGACGGCCGCGCCACCGCAACACGTGCTGGCCGTCGATACCGTGCGCTTCGTCGGCGAATGCGTGGCCGCGATCGTGGCCGAGACACGCGACCAGGCGCGTGACGCGGCGGAGGCCATCGATGTGCGTTACGAGGCCCTGCCAGCGGTCGTGGACATCGCCGACGCCGTGGCTGCAGGCGCCGCCCTGGTGTGGCCCGCGGCCGCCGGCAACATCGCGTGCGAGGCGCGCCATGGCGATGCGGCGGCGACTGCTGCGGCGTTTGCGCGCGCAGCGCACGTGGTCGCGCTCGACCTCATCAACCAGCGGCTGGTCCCCGCCCCGATCGAGCCACGGTGCACGCTGGCGGAATACGACACTGCCACCGACCGCTTTACGCTGCGGGTGAGCTGCCAGACGCCAACCGGCCTGCGCGACGAATTGTGCAACGAAGTGCTGGGCATCGCGCCGGAGCGCATGCGCGTGGTGGTCGGCGACGTCGGCGGCGGCTTCGGGATGAAGACCACGCTGTATGCCGAGGACGCGCTGACCGCGTATTGCGCCCGCATGCTGAAGCGGCCGGTGAAGTGGACCGCCGAGCGGATGGAGGAATTCGTCAGCGCCACGCACGGCCGCGACCTCGCCAGCGCGGCGGCACTGGCTCTCGATGCCGAGGGCCGCATCCTCGCGCTGCGCGTGCACTCGCACGCCAATCTCGGTGCCTATGCCACGCCTGCCGGCGTCGTGATCCAGCTGCTGATCGGGCCGTGGGTTTCCACCAGTCTCTACGATATCGGCACCATCGATGTGCGCATCGCAGGGGTGCTCACCAACACGACGCCCACCGGCCCGTACCGCGGCGCCGGCCGCCCCGAGGCCATCTACACGATCGAGCGGTTGATGGATGCCGCCGCGCGGCAGACGGGCATCGACCCGATCGAACTGCGCCGCCGCAACATGATCAAGCCCGCGCAGTTGCCGTACCGGAATGCGATGGCCAAGACCTACGACACCGGCAACTTCGCCGCGCTGATGGACAAGGGCGTGCGCCACGCCGACTGGAACGGTTTCGCGGCGCGGGCCGCGGCGTCGCAGCGCGACGGAAAACTGCGTGGACGCGGCATGGCCACATTCATCGAGTGGACCGGTGCGGACGTGTTCACCGAAAACGTGACGGTGACCGTCATGGCCGACGAACAAGGCGAAGGCTTGATCGAAATTTTCTCGGCGACGCAGGCGATGGGCCAGGGCTTGGCCACCACGTTCGCGCAGCTCGCGGTGGACGTGTTCGGCGTGCCCATCGATCGGGTCCGCATTGTGCTGGGCGACACCGATCGCGGCACCGGGTTCGGCAGCGCCGGATCGCGTTCGCTGTTCGTCGGCGGCTCGGCGGTGCACGTGGCCTCCGAGCGCACGGTGAAGAAGGCGCAGGAACTGGCGGCCGAGGAACTCGAGGCCGCCGTGACGGATCTCGAGTACCGCGACGGCGTGTTCCGCATCGCCGGCACCGATCGGTCGGTGGGACTTTTTGATCTTGCGCGAAAGCAGCCGGGCGCGCGCATTGTGCTGCAATCGACGAGCTCGGTGCTGGACGCAACATGGCCCAACGGTTGCCACGTCTGCGAGGTCGAGATCGATCCGGATACCGGCGCCGTGGACGTCGATCGCTACTGGTCGGTCAACGACGTGGGCCGCGTGGTCAATCCGCAGATCGTGATCGGCCAGCTCGAAGGCGGCGCCGCACAGGGTATCGGCCAGGCACTGTGCGAGCAGGTGGTCTTCGACCGCGAATCGGGCCAGCCGCTGACGGGCACCTTCCTCGACTACGCGTTGCCGCGCGCGGCGATGTTCCGGCACTTCGACATGACGATGGACGAGTCGACGCCGTCGACCAACAATCACCTCGGCGTGAAGGGCGTGGGCGAACTTGGCACGATCGGCGCCACGCCGGCCGTGGTCAACGCGGTGCTGGACGCGCTGGCGCGTGCCGGCGTAGGGCCGTCGCTCGAGCAACTGCAGATGCCGCTCACGGCAGAAAAGGTGTGGCGGGCGCTGCACGCGTGAAACCGGGGTCTGACCCCGGTTTCGCGGGCGGAATGTCGGCGTATCAGCGCCGCCGGAACTTGCCCCAATAGAACAGCATCGCGGCGCCGCCCACCAGTCCGCCCAGGTGCGCGAAATGCGCCACGCCTGACTGCGTGCCGGTGACACCCAGGAACAGTTCCAGCGCGGCATAGATCATCACGAAGACGCGGGCCGGGATCGGCACCGGCAGGAACAGCAGCATCAGCTTGTTGTGCGGGAAGTAGACCGCATAGGCCAACAGCAGTCCGAACACGCCGCCGGACGCGCCCACGGTGGGATAGATGCCGCCCGACAATCGCGCGAAGATCAGCTGCACGATGGCAGCGGTGATCACGCAGACGAAGTAGTAGCTCAAGTATCGGCGCCGACCCACCACCAGCTCCAGCGCGCTGCCGAACAGGTAGACCCCGTACATGTTGAAGCCGAGATGGAAGAGGTCGGCATGCAGGAACCCGTAGGTCACCATCTGCCATGGTTGAAAAC
>JBKJSU010000108.1:0-2897 GCA_046594415.1 Casimicrobiaceae bacterium
CTCGCGACCGTCGACGGTATAGCGCACGACGCGCGCGGCATGGTCGCCTTCGACGGCCAGCGCCGTCACGTATTCGATCACCTTGATGCCGCGACGAACATCGCGGACCAGCTCGCGCCCCTTGGCGAAATACGGCGAGCGCGCGAAATCCGCAGCGTGCCGCAAGGCCTTCCCGAGGCGCCCTCGCGGCGTCGTATCGAGCATTGCTTCGATGGCCACGCCCGCGCGAAGGTATTGCCATGCCAGCAGCCACAGCAACGGACCACTGCCGGCGAGCACTGTTCGACCTTGGGGCACGACACCGGCTGTCTTCAACAGGATCTGCGCGGCACCTGCGCCCATCACGCCCGGCAACGTCCAGCCGGGAATCGGAAACGGTCGCTCCTGGGCGCCAGTGGCGAGGATCACGGCGCGCGCCTGCACTACACGCGATACGCGCCGGCCCGGCGTCCCTGCGGCGACGCCCAGCGCGATGCCTTCGTCATTTGCGGTAGCTGCCCAGACGGTGGCGTCGGGAACATGGTTGGCGCCCGACTTCTCGAAGGCGCGCACCAGCGGCGCGCCCTGCCAATAGTCGGCGCCGAGCACCTCCGGCTGCAGCAGCGGACTCCGCGTGATCCCGCGATAGATCTGGCCGCCGCTCCCGGGTTGTTCGTCGTAAAGAGTCGTGTCAAGTCCGAATTCGCGGCAGCGCGTGGCGGCCGCCATGCCCGCAGGCCCCGCGCCGACGATGGCGACGTCGACGATGCTCACGCGGGATCCCTGGCCACCGCGCCCAGCATGCGGGCGCCGTGCTGGGTATCGACGCACATGCCAGCTGCAACGGTGACAAGGCAGGCCTGCTGACTGGCGCGGCCGTCGATGGTCACCAGGCAATCGAAGCACACGCCCATCATGCAGAACGGCCCGCGCGGCGCGCCGGTGACGGGCGTAGTGCGCACGCACATCATGCCCGCAGCGAGCATCGCGGCGGCCACCGTGTCGCCCATCCGCGCGTGAATCACGGCACCGTCGACGACGATGTCGATCGCGCCGCGCTCGGCGATGAGATCAGGCTGCCGCGCGAACATTGAAACGTTGGCTCGAGAATGGGTCGAAGGCGGCGGACAGGCGGCCTTCGGCGATGGCCGGCGCCAGCACGAACGCATGCGCGGCGGCCAGCGTGACGCCACTGTGACAGGTGGCGAGAAATGCGCCGGGATGCGCACCCGACTGCGCATAGATCGGAAAGCCGTCCGGCGACATCACGCGCAAGGCCGCCCAGGTCCGGTTGACACGAACGCCGCGCAAGTGCGGAAACACGCGTACCGCGCGCTCGGCCATCGCGGCCAACACCGCAGGGTCGAGCGTGTCATCGAAGCCCCGCGCTTGCTGCGCATCGCCGATCATCACCGTGCCCTCGTCGGTCTGCCGGATCGTTTCCAGCGGCCCATGAAGGAACGGCTGCACGCGCTCCAGCACGATGATCTGGCCCTTGTTGGGCGTGACCGGCGCCGCGAGCCCCACCATCGGCGCCAGTCGCGCATTGCCGAGGCCCGCGGCCAGCACGACACGCTCGCAGTCGAGCCTGCCGCGCGGCGAGTGCAGCGTGAATCCATGTGCCGCGGGTTCGATCTGCTCGATCGGAAAGCCGGCGTGGTGCATGGCGCCCGCCTGTTCCACGGCGGCGTGCAGCGCGCGCAGCAACCGCAGCGGATTGCAGTCGCCATCCAGCGCGCTCCACGTGCCACCCACGACAGCGGGGCCCACTGCGGGCATCCGCGCTGCGACGCCCGCGCGATCGAGGACGTCGATGGCGTAGCGCTCGAAGCCCGGCTGCGCCAGCAGCGCCGCCATCCGGTCGGCGCGGGCCGCGAGTTCGTGCGCGGACAGGCAGACATGCAATCCACCGGGTTGCCGCAACGCCACATCGAGCGCGGTGATCTCGCGCAGTATCGCCGCGAGCCGTGGCCACGCCCGTGCGGAGGCCTGTGTCCACGCGCCGTAGGCGGGCAATCCGAAACCCTTGCCCTGCACCCAGATCAACCCGAAGTTGCCGCGGGATGCGCGATACGCAATGTCGCCTTCGTCCAGCAGCGCGAGCTTCGCGCCGAGTGTGCGCAGCCCGAACGCGATGGCCGCGCCGACCAGGCCGCCACCGATCACCGCGACGTCGACGCGCTGCGTGCTCACACCGGCTGCGCGACGCCGGCGAAGCGCAGGATCGCCGGGATTTGCATGACGAATTCGCTGAACGCATGGTCGCCGCCACCGCGCACATACTGAAAGCCGCCGCCGTAGTACGCCACGGCCTCGCGATAGTCGAGAACCTCGTCGCCTGTTTCAAGCAGCAGGAAATAGCGCGCCGGGCGGGTGATGCGCACCACCTGCATGGCGAGGAGTTCGTCGAAGTGCGCCGCCTTGACCTCGAACGGTTCGCCGGTGTGCAGGTTGGTCTGGACGCCGATCCACGGCTCCAGCGACAGATGCGGATGGATGGCGGGATTGATCAGCACCGCGCGGGCATCGAAGCGCTCGGCCAGGTGCGTCGCATAGAAGCCGCCGAGCGAGCTGCCGACGAAGGTCAATGCCGATGCATCGGCATGGTGCTCGACCCAGTCGGCGACTTCGCCGATGGCAACCGCCGGGCTGAAGGTCAGGTCGGGAACGTGGAGTTGCGGCCTGCGTGCCGCGGGCAGCAGCGCCACCGCATCGCGAAACTGGGTCGCCTTGACGCTGGCCGGTGACGACCGGAAGCCGTGCAAGTAGACGATCGAATTCACGTCGCGAGGCCCGCCAGCAGCTTGCCGTGCACGCCGCCGAAACCGCCATTGCTCATCACCAGGATGTGGTCGCCACCCTTCGCTTCGGCGACGACAGCTGCGACAAGGGCATCCAGATCCTCGAACACCGCGGCC
>JBKJSU010000132.1:0-4560 GCA_046594415.1 Casimicrobiaceae bacterium
TGCACGATGCCGCCGCCCGCCTGCGCATAGAGCGTGCCGTCCTTCAGCACCGCCGTGCGCAACGCGATGGCGGTGTCCATGTCGTCCTGGAAGCTGATGTAGCCCACCGCGCCCGAATAGATGCCGCGGCGCGAGGGCTCGAGCTCGTCGATGATTTCCATCGCGCGCACCTTGGGCGCGCCGCTGACCGTGCCCGCCGGAAAGGTGGCGCGCAGCACGTCCATGCTGGTGAGACCGGGCTTCAACACGCCTTCGACGTTGGACACGATGTGCATCACGTGCGAATAACGCTCGATGATCATGCGGTCGGCCACCTTGACCGAGCCCGTTTCCGCCACCCGCCCGACATCGTTGCGGCCGAGGTCCAGCAGCATCACGTGCTCGGCGATCTCCTTCGGATCGTTGGCCAGTTCCACCGCCAGCGCCTCGTCGATTTCGCGCGTGGCACCACGGGGGCGGGTGCCGGCGATGGGGCGCAGCGTGATCGCGTTGCCTTCCTTGCGCACCAGGATCTCCGGCGAGGCGCCCACCACGTGGAAGTCGCCGAAATCGTAATAGAACATGTATGGCGACGGATTGATCGAGCGCAACGCGCGATACAGCGACAACGGCGATGCGGCAAAGGGCATGGCCATCCGTTGCGAGATCACCACCTGCATGATGTCGCCCGCCGCGATGTACTCACGCGCGCGCGCCACCGCCGCCTTGTAGCCGGCCTCGCCGAATTCACTGGCGGCGTGCGCAGTGGCGGTTCCCGTCTGATAGGGAATGGCCACCGGTTCGCGCAACTTGCCGCGCAACTGCGCGAGACGCTCGCGCGCCGTGGCGTAGGCGTCGGCGTCCGCCGGATCCGCGTAGACGATCAGCGAGATCTTGCCCTTAAGGTTGTCGACGACCGCGAGTTCCTCGGTGAGCAGCAGCAGGAAATCGGGAATGTCGGCCAACCCGGCCGTGGGCGGCTTGACCGTGTGCGCAAGCTTGTGTTCGATGTGCCTGACAATGTCGTACGCGAAATAGCCGGCGAGCCCGCCGCAGAACCGCGGCAACCCCGGCAACGGCGCCGCATGAAACCGTGCGCGAAACGTCTCGACGAAGGCCAGTGGATCGCCGTCGAAAGACTCGCGAACTCCACCATCGTCCTCCACGTCCACATGGTTGCCGCGGGCGCGCAGGCGCACCTTGGCCGGCAGGCCGATGAACGAATAGCGGCCGAAGCGCTCGCCGCCGACCACCGATTCGAGCAGGAACGAGTAACGCTGGTTGGCAAGCTTCAGATACAGCGACAGTGGCGTATCGAGGTCCGCAAACAGCTCCAGCACGAGCGGAATACGGTTATAGCCCTGCGCCGTCAGGGCGCGGAATTCGACTTCGGTCATCATGACTCGGCCTCGTGCTTGATGGCGCTTGAATCCGGGGCGTCGCTGGGATGGTGTGCGCGCGACGCGGACGCGGGGGTCAGGAGGGGCGCCGCCAGCGCCGCTCGCCCGCGCGTCGCCACGTCGCAAACGCGACAGGCGTACCGGAATCGAAGAGGTCGAAAATGTTGGACATGGTGTGGGTCAGGCCCGGCGCACCCACAGGGGAATGTCGTCGAGCGAATCGACTATACCATCGGCCGCGAAGCTTTGCACAGGCCGCCCTTCGGTGTAGCCATAGGGCACCGCAAGCACCGGCGAGCCGGCCGCGCGCGCCGCATCCACGTCATTGGCCGAGTCGCCGACCATCAGGAGCTGCGCCGCGCCGATGCCAAGTTGCTGCGCCGCCAGCAGCACCGGCGCTGCATCGGGTTTCTTGGCCGACGCATCGTCACCACCCACCACCGCACCGAAAAATTCCTCCATGCCGGCGTGTACAAGATGCGGACGGACGAAGCGGCTGGCCTTGTTGGTGACCACCGCGAGCAGGAAGCCGCCATCGCGCAGTCGTTGCAGCCCGCGCATGACGCCGGCGTAGGGCACCGTTTCCCGACCGAGCACCGCCGCGTAGTGTCCCTGATAGCGCGCCAGCAGCTGCGCCATCGCCGCCGCGTCGCGTGGCGGCGCGGCGGAAAGCGCCAGCGCCCGCGCCAGCAGATTGGACATGCCCTTCCCGACGAGATCGCGGATCGTGTCCTTGGGCAATGGGCGCAGGCCCTCCTCGAGCAGCAGCGTGTTCACCGCCGCCGCGAGGTCGTGGATCGTGTCGAGCAGCGTCCCGTCGAGGTCGAAGGCAATGCCGTCGACCGCAAACACGCGTGGCGCGGCCGCGCTAGGCATCGGTGCCAAGCGCCGCGCGCATCCTGGTGATGGTGGCCTTGTAGTCGGGCGTGCCGAAGATGGCGCTGCCTGCGACGAAGGTGTCGGCGCCCGCTGCGGCGATCGCGGCAATGTTGTCCACCTTCACGCCACCATCCACTTCCAGCAGGATCTCGCGCCCGGTGCGTTCGCGCGACGCATCGATCAGCTTGCGCGCGGCCTTCAATTTTTCCAGCGCATGCGGAATGAAGGACTGCCCGCCGAAGCCGGGATTGACCGACATGATCAGGACCAGGTCGAGGTTGTCGATGACATGCATCAGCCAATCGAGCGGCGTGGCGGGATTGAACACCAGGCCCGCCTTGCAGCCGGAGTCGCGAATCAACCCGATGGTACGGTCCACATGTTCCGACGCCTCGGGGTGGAAGCTGATGATCGAGGCGCCAGCCTGCGCAAAGTCCGGGATGATCCGGTCCACCGGCTTGACCATCAGGTGCACATCAATGGGAATGGTCACGTGCGGACGGATCGCCGCGCAGACCAGCGGACCGATGGTCAGGTTGGGAACGTAATGGTTGTCCATCACGTCGAAGTGGATGCAGTCGGCCCCGGCGGCTTCTACCGCGCGAACCTCGTCGCCAAGGCGTGCAAAGTCGGCGGACAGGATGGAGGGGGCGATCCGGTAGCGTAGAGGCATCGGGCTATAATCCAGCAAGTGTGGAGAGGTGTACGCGGCGATGGCAGACGGCAAGCATTACGAAATCACGGTGGCAACGACGGCCTCGTATCTCGCGGATCAATCCGATCCGGGGAAAAACCAGTTCGTATTCTCCTACACGATCACCCTCACCAACACCGGCGATGTCCCGGCGCAACTCCTCTCCCGGCACTGGATCATCACCGACGCCGACCACAAGGTGCAGGAAGTCCGCGGCCAGGGCGTAGTCGGACAGCAACCGCACATCAAGCCCGGCGAGAGTTTCGAGTACACCAGCGGCGCCAGCATCCCCACGTCCGTGGGGACCATGCGCGGCACCTACGCGATGCGCGCCGAGGATGGTCATACGTTCGATGCCGCAATCCTGCCGTTCACGCTCTCGGTGCCGCGAACCCTTCATTGACGCCTGTCGTCACGCGGATCGCGCGGGGGTGGCGGCGGATCTTTGCGCCGCGCGCTCATCGTCCACCACACAATGCCCACCGCCACCAATAACGCGATGAGCGACTCAAACAGAAACCATACCATCAGCCTGCCCTTCCCGCGCCATGCCGCGTGGCGCCTGCGCGCCGTCGTGATCGCGCTGTGTCTCGTGGCCGGCGCCTGCCAGACACCGGCGCCGGTGGTGACCGCGCCTGTGGTGCCACCCAAGCCCCTTCCCGCGCCCGCCCCGGCGCCACCGGTGCCGGCGCCTGCACCCACCGTCCCGCCGCGCGCCGAATTCTCGCGCGTCGCGTGGTCGGCGGTGCCCGGCTGGAGCACCGATGCGGTCGACGCGGCATGGCCGGCGTTCGTGATCGGATGCCGCGCGCTGCTTGCCGACGCTAAAACGCAACCCCTATGGCAATCCCCCTGCACAGCAGCGGGCGCCATCGGCGCCACCGACACCGCCACCGTACGCGCATTCTTCGAAACGCATTTTAGCCCATACCGCGTCGCGGCCGCCGATGGCAACGACGTCGGCCTCGTCACCGGCTACTACGAACCGTTGATGGCCGGATCGCGCACGCGCACGCCGAAGTTCGGTGTCCCGCTGTATGCGCCGCCGGACGATCTGCTGACCGTCGATCTCACCGAGCTCTTTCCCGAATTGAAAGACAAGCGCGTGCGTGGCCGGGTGGAAGGCCGCAAGGTCGTGCCCTATTGGCCGCGCGGCGACATCGAGAAGGGCGCGGCGCCGCTGGCGAACAAGGTGCTGGTCTACGTCGCCGATCCGGTCGAGGCGTTCTTCCTCGAGATCCAGGGGTCCGGACGCATCGAGCTGGCCGATGGCTCGGTGATGCGCGTGAACTACGCCGACCAGAATGGCCATCCGTACCGATCCATCGGCCGTGTGCTGATCGATCGCGGCGACCTGCCGTTGTCGCGGGCCTCGATGCAGGGCATCCGTGCGTGGGGCGAAGCCAATCCGGACAAGCTGCGCGCGCTGCTCGACGAAAATCCCAGCTACGTATTCTTCCGCGAAGTTGCCGCCCCGGTCCCCGGGACGCTGGATGCGCAGATCGACGGTCCGATCGGCACGCTGGGCGTGCCGCTGCTGGCGCAGCGTACGATCGCCGTCGACGCGCGCGTGATCCCGCTCGGCGCGCCGATCTTCCTCGCGACGAC
>JBKJSU010000256.1:0-3297 GCA_046594415.1 Casimicrobiaceae bacterium
GAACATGTCGCGTGCGGTCTCGTTGGCCGCTTGTTGCCGCACGAGAAGTTCGGCTTGCCCGCGTTGAAAATATTCATACGCTTCGAGATTGCGGGTATGGCGCTGCGCCACGCGCCGCAACTCGGCTTCGCTGACCTTCGCCGGCAGAATCTGCAGAATCGCCGGACCGAGCTCATCCTGGATCGCGAAGAGGTCGTTTAGCGCGCGATCGAATCGCTCGGACCACACCTGCTTCCCCGTCTCCGTGTCGATGAGGCGGACGTGCAGCCGCAAGCGGTCCGCGGAGCGCTGGACCGCTCCGGTCACAAGATAGCGAGACGATGCCGCGTCGGTCGCGACGTCGGTGCCCACGGGGGCGGCCATCGGCGCCACGGTGATGACGCGCAGCTCGAGCACCTTCGAGAGGTCCGTCACCAGGTCCTCGGTGATACCCCGCGCGAGCAACGTCGCCTGCGGGTCATCGCTCAACGCCTCGAACGGCCGGACGATCACCGTCGGAGGCGCGGCACGGGCCGCGTCGGTATTCGACGTCGTTACCTGGTCCGGCGCAACGGCTACAGGCTCGCGCGTGCTCCGCCAGATGCCGGTCGCCGTTAGCACCAGGACCGCGATCCCCGCTACCGCGATCGGGATTCGTCGCGGGTGTTGCGCAACCAGGGATTCCGGATCGGGGGCGGCGAAACTCGAAGTGGTCTGCTCCGCCTGGACCACCGGGGCCAGCAGCCGATAGCCCCCTTTTGAGATCGTCTGGATATAGGCCGGCCTTTCCGGGACGTCGCCCAGCGCCTTGCGCAACTTGATGATGACTTGAGTGAGCGAGTCGTCGCCCACCACCACGCCCGGCCACACGGCGGCCAGCAGCGCTTCGCGACTCACGACCTGCCCCGCGCGATCCTCAAGAAACATGAGAACTGCCATGGCCTTGGGCTCGATCCGCACCGTCCTGCCTGCGGACGACATCTGATTCAATGCAGGTTCAACCTTCCACTCGCCGATCCGCACGGTGTCGTGGCGCGGTGCGGGATCGGAATCAGTACCAACGGACATGACGCGGAACCCCCGTGACCTGCGTGCAACATCCTGAATGAACAGTGCTTCGCCATCCTTCGCCAAAGCTTGCCGTTTCTTCGGGACTTTTTTGCCCGGGCGCGCGCTGAATGCGCAGCGCAGGTCCAATCACATGAAAGGAATTCCCATGAAACGGTTTGTCAGCGGCATGGTCGTGGCTTTCGTCGCAGCGCTAAGCCTATCGCAATCGGCGGTGATGGCGCAGCAGACGCTTGTCGTCAAGCCGGTGGTGGAAAAGAAATTGACGGAACTGCCGGCGGGACCGCTCTTCTGGCGGGTGGAAAACTTTCCTACGCTCGCACAGGCGCAGGCGGCCGAGGGTCCCACCGCCCTGGTTGCGCAGGCCGCAGGGAAGGTCTGGCTCTTCACGCTCGGTCCCAAGGGTGGCGCGTCGACGGGCGGTACCAAGGTCGCCGAGATCGGACCACTTCCCAGCGTTGTCGCGCCGCAGTACCTCCTTCGAATCAACGAGGCCACTGGCGCTCCGAGCAGCATCACGCCGATCCACACGCATCCGGGCTCCGAGACGTTCTACGTGCTCGCCGGCGAAACCAGCAGCCGTTCTCCGCATGGCGTGGTGCGTGTCCGGGCGGGCGAAGCCGCGACGGGTCATGGTGCGGACATGCCGATGCAGGTGTCGAGCAGCGGCACCACGGATCTGCACTCGCTGGTGATGTTTTTGGTGGACGCGACGAAGCCGTTTTCATCGCCGGCCAAGTTTGAATAGCAAGCGGGGGTGGGACCGGTAGCGGCGGACACGCTGCCCCTTTTACTGACGCATGCAGCGGCGAACTGCGGGACAACGTCGAGCACGTCTGGCCTTCTTCGCCGAGTGCCGTCGCGCCGGCGCCCGACGGCAAGCACACGGCCGAGCAGCGCACGGCCCAACAAGCGCAGCTCGCGCGCTCGGTGCAATGGATGCAGGAGCAGCTGCGGCACAGCATCGCCCAGGCCACCGCCACGCCGTGGATCCTGGACTGCGACACCACCCTCCGAACTGAGACGATCATGGTATCGATCGACGTGCCGACCAATCCGGCAAACACATCGACTGCGCATGTTAAACTGGTGAATGCAATTGAAACAGCGGAACCTGACCAGTGGTTCATCCTGTGATTTCGACGTGCAACATACTTGATGGCAGATACGCAGAACAACCTATGCGCCACATGCAGCGGAATTGATTATGTCGATCTATCGAGGCTGGCGCGTTTTGCCCACCGATGTACAGCAGCAGAATTCGTATCAGAAGCGAAACGATGAACCCGCAGAGGCGGCAGAAGCACCGCCGGTTCACCTGCGTCGAGCCCAACCTGCACCCCAGCTTCTTCCCCGGACCGCCGTGTGGATCGCATCGCTTCCACCGCGCGTTCAGCCCCACGCATTGACGGCGGCGTACGCAAGGATTGCCAACGTCCTTTACTCGGTGTGGTACGACCCGCCCGCCCTCGAAGCCTATCTCGACGAGCTGCTGATCGGGGCCCGGCCCGGCCGCAGGGGCTTTCCACCGATGGTGCTGCGCGACCTGCATACGCTGCGGGTGTACTACGCGGGGATGCACCACCGGCCGATGGGATCGGGACGTTCAGGAACGCCGTATTTTTCCTGAGTGCCGCGGCGTTGTGGCCGGCGCGTCCGGTTACACAGTCCGCGACAACGTGGGATCAGATGGAACGGACACGCTCCGCAACGTGGCGCTCTTGCAGTTCACCGATGGCGTGGTCGACTTGCGCAACGCGATTGGGCCGGTGCCCGTCGTCGAGTACTACAACTCGATGCTCGATCGCTACTTCATCACGTGGCTTCCCGCCGAACATTCCAACCTCTATCTTCGCCGCACACCGACGCCGTGGGTGCCGACCGGGCTATCCTTCAATGCGTACGCGGTTCCGGCGGCTGGTGCATCGCCAGTCTGCAGGTACTACCTGCCGCCGCAATTCGGCGATTTACATTTCTTTGGGCGGGGCACAGTCGAGCGCGAAGCGACAGGGGCAAAGCACCCCGCGTTTGCCCTCGCAGATGCCCACTTCATGTACATGGCACTGCCTGCCGGCGGCGCTTGTCCGGCCGGCGCCATTCCCGTCTACCGGGTTTTCAGCAATCGGCTGGATGCCAACCACCGGTACACAACGGACAAGGTCGTGCGTGACGCGATGGTAGCAAGAGGCTGGCTTGCCGAGGGCGACGGCCCCGACCGCGTCGTCCTTTGCGCCCCGGCGTAGGGCGCGG
>JBKJSU010000299.1:0-7413 GCA_046594415.1 Casimicrobiaceae bacterium
GTCAAGCGCCTGCCGGTGATGTACAACGACTTCGTGCTGGTGGGACCCAGGAGCGATCCGGCCAAGGTGGCAGGCAGCAAGGATTTTCTCGGCGCCCTGCGCAAGATCGAGGCCGCAGAGGCGCCGTTCGCGTCGCGTGGCGACAAGAGCGGCACGCACGCCGCGGAGCTGCGTTACTGGAAGGCCGCCGGTGTGGACCTCGACGCGAAAAAGGGCGCCTGGTATCGCGACACCGGTTCGGGCATGGGACCGACGCTCAACACGGCGTCCGCGATGAACGCCTACGTGCTCACCGATCGCGGCACCTGGCTGGCCTTCAAGAATCGCGGCGACCTGGCCATCCTGGTCGAAGGCGACCGGCAGCTCTTCAATCAGTATGGCGTGATGCTGGTCAATCCGGCCAGGCACCCGCACGTGAAGAAGGACCTCGGCCAGGCGTTTGTCGACTGGGTCGTCTCACCGTCGGGGCAGGCGGCCATCGCCGGCTACAAAATCGGCGGCGAGCAGCTGTTCTTTCCCAACGCCAGGGGATGACGAGGCGTACCGGCGCGCCGCTCAGCCGTTGTACCGCACCTGTCCGGAACCTTCGACGGCATAGCCGCCCATCGCCGCAGCGTGCGCGCCAAAGGTCGGCGAACGCGCAAACGCCAGCAGCGTCTGCATCGCCGGCTCGAAATAATCGCGCCGGCGCAGGACGAGATCCAGCCGCTCGACCGCGAGAGGAATGAACGGGAGTCCGCAGCCACGCGCGGCTGCCTCGATGGCCACGCCGGCGTCGGCGCTGCCGTCGCGGATCGCTGCAGCCAGATCCGTTTCGGCCAGTGCCGGCTTCGGCAGCCAGCGGATGTCGCCACGCTTGATCTTTGCTTGCGCCAGCAGATGCACCAGCAGTTGATGGCTGCCCGCTTCCGCCTGCCGCCCGATCACGCGTGCGCGGCGGCGGATGAGGTCGGCCAGCGCGCGAATCTGCAGCGGATTGCCCGGCGCGACCAGCAATCCCTGTTGCCGGCGCGCCCATTCGATCACGACGACATCGGCGCCGGGCATGCGCGCGCGGACCAGCGGCACGTTGTACTCACCGCTTGCCGAGTCCAGCCAATGCATGGCCGCAATCCGCGCTTCACCACGCGCCAGGCGCTCCAGTCCTGCGCTGCTGCCGCAGGCCAGCACCGCGAGTCCGCAGCGCGATTCGCGCGCCGCCCATTCGAGCAGCGGATCGTGACTGCCGGCGATGATCGGCGGTGACGCTGCGGATGCATTGGTGACGGGGGTACCCGCCTTGGCGGCCAGCCACGCCTCGATCTGCGCGCGCGGAAAGAGAAGCTTGCCCGTCGCGCGCAAGTGCGGCAGCGCATTCGCGCGCACCAGCGCATAGATCCGCCGCTCCTTGAGCCGCAGGTACGCGGCAACTTCGCGCGTATCCATCATCTCGCCGGAGGGTGGTGCGGCCACGGGCGCGGCCTTATCGCGGGAAACGCGTGACATGCCGCGATTCTCGCATGTCCGGCGGCAGATTTACCTGCCGGCCAACAGCGACTCGCGGGAGAGCAGGCGCGCGACGGCGAACAGCGCGATGACGGCGAGCGCCAACGGCGTCAGGTACGACAGCGCCAGTTGCGCGAAGCCGATGGCTTCGCCACGCAGCGCGAGGTTGAGCAGTGCGTATTGCCCCGAGACGGGGACCAGCGGCAGCCACTCCGGCTCCTTGCGCTGCAGGAAGAGCTGGACCACCGGAATCAGCGACACGACGAACAGCAGCACCGAAATGTTGGCCTGCGCTTCCTTGAATGTGCGCGCACGGCTGCCCACGAACAGCAGCACGGACGGCATGAGCATGATCATCGGGATCAGCACCACGAGGAAGCGGCCGAACTCGCGCAGCCCGAAGAGGAAGGGCACGCCGACCGGGGGTAGCGGCGCGAACGACAGTGTGAGGTAGAACCCGGCCAGCGTCGTGCCCACCACGAGCGCATTGAAGGCGGCCACCGCCAGCCACTTGCCCAGCACCAACTCCAGCGGCCGCGCCGGCGTCATCAGCAACGGCTCCAGCGACTGCCGCTCGCGCTCGCCCGCAGTGGTGTCGAGCGCGACCGCCATGCCGCCCATCACCGAGGCGAACAAGGCGTAGTACGCGACCAGGAACAGGATGATGGAACCTGACTGCTGCGGCGTGGCGAGGTCGACGTCCTCGATGTTGAGCGGATTGCCCACGGTGGGCGCGACGCCGCGCAACAGCAGCCGCTGCGAGCCCCATTGCCGGTTGTAGGCACGCAGCAAACTTTCCGCCTGCCGGATGGAGGCCTGCGCGCGATCGCGCGAGCGATCCGCCACCAGCCGCACCGTGCCGGCTTTGCCTTCCGCGACGTCGGCCGCGAACTTGTCGTCGACGATCAGCACGACGTCGAGCTCGCCGGCTTTCAACCGCGTCTCATAGTCGGACGGAGCAGGTTGCAACTGCACCTGCTGGCGTTCAAGGAACGCCACCAATGCCGGCGCCTGTTCGAGCCCCAGTGCCGGCAGCTTCAGCTCGCGGGCGCGGTCGGCCTGTCCCGCGATCATGTTGAAGATCAGCACGATGAAGATCGGCCCGGCCACGGCGGCCGACAGCAACGTGACCAGCATGGTGCGGCGGTCGCGGAACGTGTCGAGCAGCTCCTTGCGGGCCACGGCGAGGACGCGGGCAAGCGGGCGCGCGCGGCTCATGCGGCAAGTCCTTCGCCGGTGCCGAGCAGTGCCACGAACGCATCCTCGAGCGTGGCGGCGCCGCTTTGCGCGATCAGTTCCGCCGCGGTGCCGGTGGCCACGACGCGGCCCTGGCCGAGGATGACGATCCGGTCGCACAGCGCCGCCACTTCCTGCATCACGTGCGACGAAAACAGGATGCACTTGCCTTCCGCGCGCAGGCCGCGCAGCTGGGTGCGCAGCGCGCGCACGCTCATGATGTCGAGCCCGTTGGTGGGTTCGTCCAGCAGGATCGTGCGCGGATCGTGGACCAGTGCGCGGGCGATCGCGACCTTCATCTTCTCGCCCTGCGAGAATCCCTGCGCGCGGCGGTCGGCGATGCCGGCGAGCCCGAGCGTGCCCACCAGTGCCTCGATGCGCGCTTCGAGTGCGGCGCCGCGCAGGCGATGCAGCGCGCCATAGTAGCGGATGTTCTCGCGTGCCGTGAGCCGCGGATACAGGCCCCGTGCATCCGACAGCACGCCGATGTCATCGCGCACCGCATAGCGGTCGCGGACGATGTCGTGGCCGTCGATGGATGCCGCGCCCGCATCGGGCAGGATCAGCGTGGCCAGCATGCGCAGCAGCGTGGTCTTGCCCGCCCCATTGGGTCCGAGCAGGCCGGTGATTTCGCCGTCCGGCGCCAGCAGCGAGACATCGCGCACCGCTTGCACGTCCCCTTTTTTTCCGAATGACTTGCGCAAGCCGTCGACGCGGATCATGGTCGCGGCTCCAGGCGATTGGACCACACGGGGGGCGGCACGCTTTTCTCGAAATACGTCACGCACGCCACCGGCGCCTTGGCCGGGTCGGCCGACTCGACGAATGCAGCGAGCATCCGCGGACCGCAGGCATGTGGCGTCACGATGTGGCCATAGCCCGGCGCCACGACATGCCTGCTGTTGGATAGACCCTTGGCCACCGTTTCGCCGTAGGCGGGAGGGGTCACCGGGTCCATGCCGCCGGACACCAGCAGCGCGGGCACGTCGCTTTGCAATGGCAATGCCATATCGGCGGGCGCGGTGCCACGCGGCCACACGCCGCACACCGCGATCAGACGCTGCGCCAGTTCGCGACCGGGCAGGTCCTTGAGGACCTGCGCCACGGCGCTTTCCTTGATGCGCGGCACGTCCTCCGCGCAGGTCACCGAGAAGTGCAACGCGGCATTCATCGCTTCCTGCATGCCCCCGGTCAGCGCCACGTTGGCGGCGAGCAACGGCGTGTAGTCGCCGGCGGCGGCGAGTCCAAGCAGTTCGGGCAGCAACATCGCCGTTTCCGGCAGATAGGTCAGCGGCTGCAGCGCGGACAGCACGGCATCGATCGTGATGCGCATGCGCTCCTGCTTGCCGGTGCGCGGATCGACGAAGGTGACCTCGCGCCCGGCCGGACCGAGGTCGGCGGCCACGCGGGACAACAGCGCTTGGGGATCGGGCACCGCATCGCGGCACGATTTGGTCGCTGCGCAGGCGTTGAGAATGGAGGACAACGCCGCGTCGCGGGTGCGCCAGACATCGAGCGTGATGATCAGCGCGGGCGGGGCGACGCCATCGAGCGCCATGGTTCGCACGCGCGACGCGTGCCGGCGCACGTATTCCTGCGCCACGCGAGTGCCGTAACTGCCGCCCCAGAGGTTCCAGCGCGCATAGCCCAGCGCCACGCGCATGGCCTCGAGGTCGGCGATCCACGCCGTGGTCGTGTATTGGGCCGCGTCGATGCCTTGCGCGCGCAACTCCGCCATACAATCCCGTGCGCGCGGCACCGGATCCGTGTCGAAGGCTTCGTCGTCGCGCGGCTTGAACGCAGCGCAGGTGAGTGGCGACGAGCGTCCGGTGCCGCGTTGATCGATCAACACGATGTCGCGGGTGCGCCGGATGTCGGCAAGTCGCGCGGCAAACGCGGCGAGCGAGGACGCCGCCTGCCCGGGACCACCGGCGAGGATCACCAACGGGTCGTCCTTGGGGGACAGCGTATTGGCGGGCAACAGCGCGACGAAGAGCTTGATCTTGCGGCCGTCGGGCCTGGCGCGGTCTTCCGGCACCTCGAGCTCCCCGCATTGGGCCACCGTGGCGAGATTCTGCAGCCGGCACTCGGCGAGCACGATGCTGCGCTTTCTGGCGACGTCGCTGCCGCAACCGGCGACCAGCGCAGTTGCGGCAATGACGGCGATGCAGAGGTGCATTCGGATGCGCATGGGCACGGCATGGTAACAAAGCCATCGCGCGCCTCCCGCCGCGCCTGCGGCGGGAGGCCAGCCGCGGCGACGAAGCGCAGGACCCGCGCGACCGCGGGCGGCAACGCCGCGCGTATACTCGGCGTCGACGCATTTCTGCATGATGGCCATGGCCACGAGCGACCTCGAACCCGGCATCGTCACCGACCTGACGAACCGCCTGTCCTACGGCGGCTACCTGCGGCTCGACCGCCTGCTGCACGCACAGGAGCCGCTGTCGCGCGGCGCCGACGGCCGGCCGCGCCACGACGAGATGCTGTTCATCGTCCAGCACCAGGTCGCCGAGCTGTGGATGAAATTGATGATTCACGAGCTCAAGGCCGCCATCGGCTTCATCCGCGCCGACGCGCTCGAGCCGTGCTTCAAGATCCTGGCGCGGGTGAAGCAGATCCAGAAGCAGCTCTTCGAGCAATGGGCCGTGCTGGAGACACTGACGCCGTCGGAGTACGACGCGTTCCGGCCGGCGCTCGGCACCTCATCAGGATTCCAGTCGCCGCAATATCGCGCCATTGAATTCCTGCTGGGCAGCAAGCACGCGGCGATGCTCGACGTGTTTCGGCACGAACCCGCGGTCTTCGCCGACCTCGACGCGCTGCTGCATGCGCCGTCGCTCTACGACGAGTTCCTGCGGCATCTGCAGCGGCGCGGACTGCCGGTGCCGGCCGCTTGCCTGCAGCGCGACTTCACGCAGCGCTACGTCCGCCATCCCGACCTCGTGCCGGTGTTCAAGACCATCTACGACGACCCGCGGCGATGGTGGGATGCATACGACATGTGCGAAAAACTCGTCGACGTCGACGAGAGCTTCCAGCTGTGGCGCTTCCGGCATATGAAGACCGTGGAACGCATCATCGGGCACAAGACGGGCACCGGTGGATCGTCCGGCGTGACCTACCTCAAGCGCGCGCTGGACCACCCGTTCTTTCCCGAACTAATCGACGTGCGCACCGTGATCGGGGGGGCGTGATGCGCGGGCCGCGCCGCATCCTCGGTGCAGGCGGCGGCGCCGGCGCATGAACGCAGCGCCTTCCACGGTCCTGCGCATCGAGGCGGCGGTGGCGGCGCTCGGCCGCGACGCGCTGACGGAGGACGCGCTGGCGCGGCATGTGGCGCCGCTCTTCGGTCGCGTGCTCGCCGCCGGCGGCCAGCGCGCCTATCTCGCCAATCACTCGCTGGGGCGCCCGCTCGATGCCACCGCGGACGACGTGCAGGAAGCGCTGACGGCGTGGTACACGGCGATGGGCGGCGCGTGGGATGCATGGGCCGCGGAAATGCACGACTACCGGCAGCGACTGGCCACGTTGACCGGCGCGCCGCGCGCCGATTGCATCGTGCCGAAGACCAGCGCCGGCCAGGGTCTGCGCGCGGTACTGAACAGCTACGACGGCGTGCCGCGCGTGGTGGCCACGCGCGGCGAGTTCGATTCGCTCGACGTAATCCTGCGCGAATACGCGCGCCGCGGCCGCATCGCCTTGACGCTGGTCGAGCCGGATGCCGCAGGCCAATTCGCCACGCCCACGATTCTCCGCGCGATCCAACCCGGCACCGATCTCGTCGTGGTGTCGCAGGTGATGTTCAGCACGGGCCAGCGGCTGGCCGATCTGCCGGGCATCGTTGCCGTGGCCCATGCGGCAGGCGCGCGCATTCTCATCGATACGTATCACTCGCTGGGGGTGTTCACTATCGACCTCTCCGCGCTCGATGCCGACTTCGCCGTCGGCGGTTCCTACAAATATCTGCGCGGCGGCACCGGCGCGTGTTACCTGTACCTGCACCCTCGTCATCTCGACGGGAGCCTGCGCACGCTCGACACCGGCTGGTTTGCCAAGCGCCAGCCCTTTGCCTACACGCGTCCCGATCCGCCCGAATACGGCGAGGGCGGCGACGCCTTTCTCGAGTCCACGCCGGCCATCCTGCCGCTCTACCAGGCGCGCGCCGGGCAGGTGTTCACGCAGGCGTTGGGCGTCGGTCGCATTCGCGCCTATTCACTGGCGCAGCAGCAGCGGCTCGTGGCGTTGCTGGCAGAGCGTGGCGTAGTGGCAAGCGGCGGCACGCAGGACCACGGCGCGTTCGTCACCATCGTCGACGCGCGCGCCGAAAGCTGGTCAGCGGCGCTGCGCACGCACGACGTGGTCACCGATGCGCGCGGTCGCTATCTGCGGTTGTGTCCGGACGTGCTCACGCGCGATGCGGAACTGGTCAAGGCGGCGGATGCCGTGGCAGCGGTCGCCTTCGGCTAGCAAGGCCGAACGGGGTTTTGCGCTAGACGCCGGCGGAACTCGTGATGAAGCGCACGAGCAACAGCAGTGACACGACCAGGCCGACGGCGAGAAGGATGCCGACCACGATCACCTGACCGGGTTTGATCGATACCGCATCGCGCTGCATCGCGTTGCCGCGGCGGATGCCGAGGAAGCTGCCGAAGACCGCGCCGACCACTTCCAGCGGCGAGGCGCGGCGGG